>CAZMHW010000290.1:0-5212 GCA_964566105.1 uncultured Akkermansia sp. | reverse complement strand
GAAAGTAACTGCTGATTGTTTTTTTGAAAATCGGTGTCGGCCGATTTAATTCTCTCAAACAAATTTTCGTAATAACGAATGCCGTCATTCAGATTGTTCCTGAAGGTTTGAAAATAGGCGGCTTTTTTAACGGAAAGTTCGGCGAGGTTATTGGCAAGGTCTTCTTTTAAATAATCTACATACAACTGCAATTCATTCACGAACAGATTGGGTCTGTCTGCTGTATTTAACAGGTTTAACCTGCCGTAAATATGATCCACCATTTGTCTTAAGGAATACACCCCTGAAAAGTAGGCGAGGTTAGGGCCTGGGCAAATGGTTACGGCACTCAGGTTATGCGAGAGTTTTGTATTATTGGTCAGCAAGGCGGATGCTCCGAGACCTTCGCACAAACAGTCTTTTTCTTCTACCTGGGCTATTTTGGTTTTTAAGAGATCTTTGTCTTCAATGGTTTTGCTGAGTTCGTCAATTTTTAATTTTTGATATTCACGCGAAGCGGTACAAATGGGTTTATCGGTAAACTCTTTGTTTAAGATCAGAAATTTTTTGTAGCAGGGACTACCAGGACGGTTTTTGGCGATCCTGTGTTTACGCTGGGTTTCGGAACTGCTTTTTCTGAAATTATTAAATGGCACACCCAGAGGTGAGGCATGGCTCAAATAATAGTCTTCTCTTTTGGCTTTGGCTAATTTTTGAAGCGTGTCGTTATCCACATTGGTGGCCTCTGGTACCAATAAAAACGGACTTCCCCAGCCGGTGGAATCCAGATGATAATAATCTGTGAGAAAACTATTTTCAAAAGAAGTACCAATGCCGCCCTGAGCGGTAATTTTAAAAAGTGGTTTGGATTTAAAGGGAGTCCTTTGGGCGAGGCTTAATCCATTCTGACAATCGTTGTATAATTCGTTTAAGAGTTCTTCTCTTTTGTTTTTAAATTCCTCCAGGATGGGGCCGAGTAAAACGCCGTTAGAGATAAAAGCGTGTCCTCCGCAATTGATGCCCGATTCTATTCTGAATTCAGTGACCCAGAGTCCTTTTTTTGCGAGGTATTTCCCCTGTATAAGGGCCGAACGGTAATCACTTACTTTTAAAATTATTTTTTTGCGGATATGACCGGCCGCGTCCGGAAAAAAATCATCGAATTTTTCACAGTAGCTGAATAAACGGGGATTCATTCCGGCAGAAAAAATAATGGAAGAATCCAGATCACTGTTGGCGTAACCTCTCAGAGCAGACAAGGCATCCGAGTATTCCGCGGAAAGTTCAACGCCATGTTCATCGTAATTGGTTTTGTCCAGTTTGGTCATGATGTTCACATCAATGGCACCGGGATGGATGGCATGTTTTAAACGCTCCTTGATCTGGGATTTTTCTTTGTCCGATGCAAGTAACAGAGAATTGTAAAGTTTTTTGTGTTCACTTTCTTCCGGAAGCATCTCAAAATATTTATTGATGTCTTCATCCGTATCAAAATCTTCTTCCTTGAGTTTACGAATTTGTTTTTGAATCACCGCATCCATTAAGTTTAAATAGGCGGTAATGCGCCTGGCCCGGTAATCCGTCTCTTTGGTACTTATTTTTTCATAGGTTATGTTTTCTTTCAGACAAAGGACCTCGCGCATTTGTTCAATGAGGTGATCTTCAATAATGGATAAAACAGAGGTGATGCCGAATCTGGCAACTTTAACGGGGGAATCTATTGTGAAGCCTAATCCCATTACAGGAATGTGAAAGGAATGGGGTGAGGTGTTTTTCATAAAAGTGGTTTAAGAAATATTTTACAAATATATCTACTTTCTTTTCAATTCGGACTTTATTGTCCGAGATTGATTAAATATATATTATTTTATGATTAAAATCATATGCATTCGTTCAGAATCGACCGTACTTTGAACTTAATTATAAACCAATATTATGAAAGCAACAATAAAGTATTTTTTGGTAGCGGGTGTTATGACCCTGTTCGCGTGTAACTCGGGTACAGAAAACGCTACAAGTGAAAATGCCGCTCCGGCTGCGGCAACCGAACCAACACCTTCCGGACAATCGGGAGTGAAAGACGATGTGTCTAACCCAAACATTGTTCAGGTGGCGGTTGGAAGTAAAGATCATACCACGCTTGTAACAGCGGTTAAAGCCGCGGAGCTTGTAGATGCTTTGAGCAATGCGGGACCATTTACGGTATTTGCACCAACTAATGCCGCTTTTGATAAATTACCTGCAGGTACTGTTGAAGGTTTATTAAAACCTGAGAAAAAAACGGATCTTCAGAATATTTTAGGGTACCATACTTATGTTGGAACACTTAAAACTGAATACATGCAGGATGGTCAGGAGTTTGACATGGTGTTTGGCGGTAAAGTAAAAATTACCAAAAAAGATGGCAAAACTTTTGTGAACGGATCTGAAATTCTGGCTTCTATTCCCACTGCAAACGGGATGATCCATGTAATTGGAGATGTGTTGCTCCCAAAATAAAGATTAATCAAAAAACAGAGAGTATCATACGTTTTATTTTTAGCAGCAGATAAAACGAGATCAATGGCATAATCTGTTACCCTTCATAACATTACTTTTTTCATTTTGGATTTTGGGTATTTTGATTAATGAAAGGGCTGTCTCAAAGACGGCCCTTTTTAATTTAAAAAATTAGATCATATATTATGACAGAATTAATCACAACTAAAATTGGCACTACGTATAACTTCGACACGTATAAGGCACTGGTGCTTAAACAGGCGGAAGAATCCGCTACTTCCGGAGAACAGACCAAAGAGCATATTGAGGCCACAGCTATCAACGCGCAGCGAATAAAACGGATTGACAAACAGTGTGAGTTAATACCCGCACTTTTGGAAGAACTAAAAAAGATCACTCAAAAAATGCAGTGGGTACTTATTACTGAATCCTGGTGTGGTGACGGCGCACAGTGCATTCCGGTAATCGCGAAAATCGCGCAAGCCTCTCCTTACATCACGTTAAAACTCATCTTCCGTGACGAGAATCCCGAATTTATGGACGGATTCCTCACCAATGGTTCCAGGTCTATTCCAAAACTGGTGTGTATGAACGGGGAGGAAAATGAAATCATTGGTACATGGGGACCAAGACCTTCTGCTATCCAGGCCATGGTGGTAGAATACAAAAAAAATAATCCGGGGGTAACGCACGAGGAATTTGTTAAAAATTTGCACCTCTGGTATGCAAGAGATAAAACAAAAGCGCTACAGGATGATTTTGTTTCTTTACTCAAAGAATGGAAGATTGCCAAATAAATACAAAAAATGCGTTTATGATTGAGGTCATCAAATAAGCCTCTGAGTGCCGGTAATTTTGAAGAATAAATTATTTATTCACAAAAACCAAAACTATACGCATGATGACTCTAGAAAAAATTGATGTGACTTTACTTGAACCAAGACTGAAACATCCCACTATTTTTAAACGTTTTAATGAACTTAACAAAGGGGAAGCGTTTATTATTCACAACGATCATGATCCAAAACCCTTGTATTACCAGCTTCTGGCAGAGGAGGGAAATACTTTCTCCTGGGAATATCTGGAATCCGGTCCTCTTTTCTGGGAGGTGAAAATTGCCAGACACACTGATTTTGAAAAGGAAAAAACAGTTGGAGAGTTGGTGGCCGAAGATTTCAGAAAGGCGGAAATTTTTAAAAAGTTTAAAATTGATTTTTGCTGTGGTGGTAAAAAAACACTGGCTCAGGTGTGCAAAGAAAAGAAACTTGATTTGATGCAACTTGAAAAGGAATTGAAGGAAGTAAATCCTCAGAATCATATAGCATCACAGAATTACAATGCCTGGAGTCTGGATTTCCTGGTAGATTACATCGTGAACACACACCATAACTATGTGAAGTCCGCTATTCCGCTTTTACTGGAATTCACACACAAGGTAGCTCGTGTACACGGGGAAGAGCACCCCGAAGTGATTACCCTGGCAGAGAAATTTAATCTGGTAGCGGATGACCTGCAAAGTCATTTGCTGAAGGAAGAAACTGTATTGTTTCCGTACATTAAAGAATTAGTTCAGGTGCAAAAAAATCATGCTGCGGTGAATGAAGGAGGTTTTGGCACGGTACAAAATACTATCCGTATGATGGAACTCGAGCATGAAACAGTAGGCAAATTATTAAGTGAGATGCGCGAATTAACGAACAACTACACACCACCAGCTTCCGCCTGTACTACATATAAAGTTATGTTTCTTAAGTTGAATGAATTTGAAGAGGATTTGCATCAGCACATTCATCTCGAAAACAATATTCTTTTTCCAAAAAGTATTCAACTGGAAACGGAACTGAATGCTATGTGAAGAACAAGGCATTAGAGTTTATAGTCTTCCTGAATAAATGCTTCGCTTGCGAAGCATTTATTTTATATGCCTTTTAGATCAGTATGTTCCTGCGCATATCCGTGTGTTAGCGATTTAACCAACACGCCAGTCAGAACGGTGTCTTAAGAGATCATGTTTTGCCTCTGAGTTAAACTGATTAAAATCAACCTAAAAATTGGCTGTAAAACCCTTAATTCCGCAAAATTATTTACTTTTGCCAAGCATTTTTGCAGATCAGGTAAAATATGAAAACATTCAGAACCAGAGTTCTTCTTCTTCATTTGGCCGGTGCTCCTTTTTTTTACAGCGCCCAAAAAGACACACTATTTAAAACAAAAAAGAAACTCACCTTTTATGCTTCCTGGGGATATAACAGGGAGGTGTATACCAAAAGTGACATTCACTTTTACAGCAAGGGAAACCCTGAGAAGGAACTCACAGAAGGTCCTGCGTACAGTGCTTACGATTTTACCATTTACGATGCCAAGGCTCACGATAAATCCGATTTTGACCACATCGCTTCCAGTTGGGAGGACGTGATTAATCTTACTATTCCTCAGTTCAGCGGACGTATTGGATTTTATTTTAATAATGCGAAAGACGAGGGCTGGGAATTAAATTACGACCATGCGAAATACGTGGTAACCGATGGACAAAAAGTGCATATCAAAGGCACCATCTTAGGTCAGCAGGTTGACAAAGATACCGTGTTTCAACGCCAGGATTTTCATTTTGAACATACCGACGGGGCTAATTTTATCATGGTGAATTACATTAAACGCTGGAAGTTACTTGAAAGTAAGGATCAAAAAAATAATCTGGGTTTTATGTTTAAGCCGGGTGCCGGTGTTGTTTACC
>CAZMHW010000289.1:0-5250 GCA_964566105.1 uncultured Akkermansia sp. | reverse complement strand
GTTCTACACTGTTCTGGTTAATATAAATCCTTGGAAGAGTCAATATCTCCAGATCGTAATTTCCGGTAATGTATTTTTCTGTTGTATTAAGGGGTTGCACGTAGAGTGTGCTCATGTCGTTGGTTTTACGAACGATGCATTTTACCCGCTCGTTAAAATTATAGGCGCCTTCGTTTCGTTTAATGTTCAGATAACCCTGGGGCGCGTCAATGGCTATGATGTTGTGTTTTCCGGTGGCCAGTTTTATTTCTTTGCTCTCGGTTTGCGGAATGGTGTGCGCTATGACTTTATAGGTGGGAAAATCGTCGAGGTACAGCGTATCGGGATTGTCCTGATAGTTCAGGGTGTGAATGTAATTGTATTTGTATTCTTTTCTGTCCACGTCGTGAAAGGTGGTATTTACATTTGTTTCTTTGGGCTTGGAATAGGTATCCAGCAGATTTACCTGGGCAGTGGTTTTGTTTAATTTCTGCTGCTGGATGATCGTTGAAATTGTTGAGAAGGTGGATTGATTATCGTAATCGTAAAAAGTACCCACACATTCAAATGTTTTTATTTGTTCGGGACTGAGACCAATGCCAATGATAAAAGGTTTGAACACAATGCCTTTGGCCATTAATTTCTGCCTTGCTTTGCAGGGATCTCCGCCGCATTCTTCAATACCGTCTGTAATAATAATAACAATGTTGTTGGTTTTATTGTCTTTAAAATCATTGGCTGCTTCTGTAAGGGAGTGTTCAATAGGCGTAATCCCTGTTGGTTTAGCTTCACTTACTTTTTGTTTAATAAGTGCCAGATTGTCGGGGCCGAAAGGAACGATGAGCTTACTGTCTTTACAATCGCCGGGAGGGTATTTAACGGTATGTCCATACATGCGAAGAGCAAATTGCATGCTTTTGTCCTTCCCTAAGCTGTCTACAAAACGGTAAAAGAGGTTTTTGGCGCCATCCATGCGGGTGCTGTTCTGGTGTCGGGCAATCATGCTCTTGCTGGCATCAAATACAAATAAAATACGTACAGGTTTTGGCGCTGTTTTTTTTTGCCCAAAACCCGGTTTGAGCAGCAGTATAAAAAGTATAAAATAAACAATACGCATAAGACCGAATAAAAGTACTGGTTGAAGACGAATGGAAACAGAATAACGGTAAATAGTTTTAAACGTTACTTTTTTATTAACCTTTGTAAGCCTGACTGGATTCGAAACTTAACCGGATCATAAAAAGGGATGACACGAAACCCAAAAGGGATACTAGCGAATTAACATAACCGTGCCCTTTACCTGCTGGTATTCACCTCGGGCATTTTTGTAGTCGATGAGGTAAACGTACACATCGGAAGTGCAGTTTTCTCCATCCCATTCGGTCACATCGTCGCTGGTTTCAAATACTTTTTTGCCCCAGCGGTTAAAAACGGTGACTTTATATTCCGTTTTTTCAATAAAATGAGTCACCGGTTTCCAGGTTTTGTTTACTCCCGAGGGGGCAAAAGCGTTTGGAACAAAGAGGCGACCTTCTTCGTACACAGAGGCCGGGTTAGAATAACTCTGTTCAGAAATGCCGTAAGGATTACTTAAGCCCTCTACCGCGTGTACCACGTATTCTATTTTAGCTCCTTCCGAAGCAACGACTTCCAGATCGTCTGTAAAAAAAGTGGTCTGAGAGTCCGTGTAACCGATAGGGCCGGCACTGGTATTGTCGTTTACCACCCTGTAAATGCTATAACCGCTCACTCCTCCGCCAAAGCCAACATAGTCGCTCCAACTCAGGTGTTTGGTAAATAACAGGGCGTCGTCTTCCTGCACTTTTAATAAAATGGTTTTGGCAAGATTACTTACGGCTCTGGGATTACCGCAACTGTCAATAACCACAGCCTTGTAAGTATAACTCTGCTGAGTAGGATTAATACCTTCATCTATAAATACAGAGTTCGGGTCGCTGTTAAAAGGAATAAAACCGACGGTTACAAAGTTCGTAGCGTGTTCCAAACGTTGAATGGAAATGCCTTTACAGACTTCACTCGTATCGAGGTATACTTTTACCTGAACAGAGGATTTATCCAAAACACTCGCGGTTTTTATGTAAACAAATTTAGGAGAGGCCGTTTGGTCTGAAAAAAAGCAAGACCGGTTGGAAGAAGCAGTGATGGTTTGACCAACGTTTACTACCCTTACAAAATAACAGATGTTTTTGCCCGGTGCTACACTGTCGTGAACAAAAGTGGTATCTGTGGTTTTTCCGATGCGGATAAAATTACCACCGTTAACAGAATAATAAACGCGGTATTCCAATGTGGTTTCTTTGGCCTTACCATTTACTTCGGCCCACTTGTAATGATTCCATTTCAAAAAGGACCTATACGCACACCGATCGTAATCGGCTCTAAGAAACATGGTACGAATCTGATCATATACACTGCTTCCGATTCTGCAACTATCGTTGGCTTTAACAAATAAGCCTACTGTTTGACTATTGGCTGTAGTGGTAGGGTAAATGTAGAATGTGTTGTTTCTTCCGGGTACGAAGTCAATAGAATCATTTATTCCCGTAGAGGTTCTATACTGAATGGTGTAGTTTACAACATCTTTATCAATTGGTGCTTCCCAGCCCACAACAGTATTTCCATTTGGAAGCACACTAATGGAATCCACATAAGGTTGTTCCGGCGGTTTTGTGTCCGAAAGTGAAGTGGTGAGCGTGTTGGATGCGAATAGACAGGTTCCGTTTGTTTTTTGCAGGGTTATTTGATAGTTGATCTTTAAACCCACTTTGCAACCACCACTGATTGTGTCAGGGTAAACCGTTGAAGTGGTAGTTGCCAGATTTTTCCAGGTGCCAAGCGGGTATTCTTTAAGTACATTAAAAAAATGTGGACCAGGAAATCTTACGCCCGGTAAATAAGTAATTTGCAGATTCCAGGTTTTACTTCCGGGGCCGGCAGTTAAGAATATGGTCGGTATTGTGTCGGAATGAACTGAACTACTGGCACCTGCCGGACCATAACGTGTAAGCATGTAAAAGTAACAGCTTTGCACAGAGCTGCCGTTTACAGAAAATACGAGACTGGTTGTATTTATTGTTGAGAGTACCGCAGGAACGATGGTGAAAGGACCGGTTTTCTGAGTGGAGTAATAAATTTCATAATTGGCAAATTCATTATTAGGGTCAGAAGGAGGTAACCAGCTTAACTTAACGTCTCCGTTGGACAATATTTCGGTACAGCCAATGGATGGAGGAGCTACCTGCGCAAATATGCCCAGGAAAAAAGTGGAAAAAAGTATCCCTAAAAAGTATCTCAAGTGTCTTATTATGAGTTAGTTATGTTTTTGTCAGTTTTTAGCCGCTCTCTCGGTTCTTGCGCAAAGCCTTGCAAATACTGGTCTTTTGACATATAACGATTAAAAATACCTTTTATTTTCCGCGCTAAACTCTAAAGTTTGCTAATTTTTAAGGCTGCAGATGTTATTAATTGACCAAAACAGATACCTATATAGCTATTTTATTGTACTTTTGCTCAATTATACCTTAAAAGCACCCAGATAACACAACCAAAATTTAAAACTCTCGTATAACGAAGTCATTATAAGTTTGAAAAAACTCCTCATCATACTGTCGATTTTACTGGGAATGGGTATTTCCACGGAATATTACTCGCAAAGCGGCGGTAAAAAGCGTGAAAGACGTGGGAAAAAGCGTGGTAATTTTATTTTAACGCAATATAAGAGTCACGGTCACGCTGATAAATTTGCCAGAGGTAACAGTGGAAGAAGAGGGCGTTTAGCGCGCTTATTCCGCAAAAAACACTCGTCCTGGGTTTACCGTTCATCCGGCTCCAGACGAAGTGCTTTCCAGGCCAACCAGTTTTTGTTGACACGCAGTCGTACCAAGGGAAAAATTGAAAATGCAGATTTTCTGGACAGGCAAAATGCCCAAAGGGCACGTTCCCGTGTTAAGGGAAATCAGGCTTTCCGGTCAAGAAAATATAAATCCCGATAAACTCTCGGGATTTTTTATTTTTGTGCTTTAATTACACTATGAACGTTTTAATATTAGGATCGGGA
Source organism: uncultured Akkermansia sp. (assembly GCA_964566105.1). GTDB lineage: Bacteria > Bacteroidota > Bacteroidia > B-17B0 > Aurantibacillaceae > Aurantibacillus. The sequence goes on along the minus strand of CAZMHW010000289.1, from coordinate 1,193 downwards.
GGAAGAGAACACGCTTTTGCCTGGAAAATAGCTCAAAGCAAACAATTACAAAATCTCTATATCGCTCCGGGAAATGCGGGTACGGCTCACTGCGGAACAAATGTAAATATCGCCGTAAACGATTTTGAGGGGATTAAAAACCTGGTATGGGAAAAGGACATTGACCTGGTATTGGTTGGTCCTGAAGATCCCCTGGTAAAAGGCATTCACGATTATTTTTTAAAAGACGATGTACTCAAGGATGTTCCGGTAATCGGTCCTAAAATGGATGGTGCGCAACTGGAAGGAAGCAAAGATTTCAGCAAACAGTTTATGTTTAAATACGGTGTGCCAACAGCCCGCTATGCTACTTTTACAAAAGAAGACGTGGAGAAGGGGTACATGTTTTTAGAAAGTCTGCCGTCACCCTACGTATTAAAAGCGGATGGACTTGCAGCAGGAAAGGGCGTATTGATCATCGATTCACTGGAAGAAGCAAAAACGGAATTGAAGAACATGTTGCTTGACTCCAAGTTCGGAGCAGCAAGTAACAAAGTGGTTATTGAAGAGTTTTTAAAAGGAATTGAATTGTCGGTTTTTGTTTTAACGGATGGGAAGTCCTACAAAATTTTACCTGCCGCTAAAGATTACAAGCGCATTGGAGAAGGGGATACAGGTTTAAATACCGGTGGGATGGGAGCCGTTAGTCCGGTGCCATTTGCCAACGAAGCCTTTATTAAAAAAGTAGAAGAAAAAGTGGTAAAACCTACCATTGCCGGATTAAACAAGGAAGGCATTGACTACCGCGGTTTTATTTTTATTGGACTGATGAATTGTGAAGGAGAACCTTCGGTGATTGAGTACAATTGCCGGATGGGAGATCCGGAGACCGAGGTGGTGATTCCGCGGATTAAATCGGATTTATTGGATTTGCTTCAGGGAGTGGCAACACAAAGTCTTTCAGAAAAGAATTACGAAACCATCGATCAAACCGCTACCACCGTGGTGATGGTAAGTGGCGGGTATCCCGGTGATTTTGAAAAAGGAAAAGTAGTTACTGGAATTGATAATGCCGGTGACTCACTGATCTTTCATTCCGGAACCAAACAAGAGGAGGATAACGTTCTTACGAATGGTGGACGCGTGTTTGCCATCACTTCCTTTGGACAAAGCATTGCCGATGCCGTGACAAGAAGTGTTGCCACCGCCGAACC
>CAZMHW010000288.1:0-5282 GCA_964566105.1 uncultured Akkermansia sp. | reverse complement strand
ATTTTAATCAGTAGAACCAATGGTTGGCGAAGTAGAAACATCAGAAATCCTGGATACCTTAAAAAGCTTTTTTGGCTTTGACGGGTTTAAGGGAAATCAGGAAAAGATCATAAAAAGTTTATTAAACGGTAAGGATACCTTTGTTATCATGCCCACCGGAGGTGGTAAAAGCCTCTGCTACCAGCTACCTGCGCTTCTGAGTGAAGGAACTGCCATTGTTGTTTCCCCTTTAATTGCCTTAATGAAAAACCAGGTGGATGCCATTCGCGGCTTTAGCAACGAAACCGGTATAGCCCACTTTTTAAACTCCTCTTTAAATAAGAGCGATATTGCCCAGTTAAAAAAGGATGTACTCTCCGGGAAGACCAAATTACTTTACATTGCTCCGGAAACATTAACCAAGGAAGATAATATCAATTTCTTTAAAGAATTTAAAATTTCCTTCTTCGCCATTGACGAAGCTCATTGTATTTCGGAATGGGGTCACGATTTCAGACCGGAATACCGTCGCCTGCGTCCTATTATCGACGCGGTGGGATCTGTACCCGTAATGGCTTTAACGGCAACGGCAACCCCTAAAGTGCAACAGGACATTCAGAAGAATCTGGGCATGATGGGTGCTGAGCTTTATAAATCTTCTTTTAACCGCGATAATCTCTATTACGATGTGCGTTCCAAACAAAACGTCATTAAAGAGATCATTAAATACGTGAAACAAAATTCCGGCAAAAGCGGGATCATTTATTGCCTTAGCCGCAAAAAGGTAGAAGAAATTGCAGAAGCCTTAAAAGTAAACGGCATTAAGGCAGCACCTTACCACGCCGGTTTGGATGCGAAGGAACGCGCCAAAACTCAGGACGGTTTCTTAATGGAAGATTTGAATGTGATTGTGGCTACGATCGCTTTTGGTATGGGAATAGATAAACCGGATGTGCGTTTTGTGATTCACCACGATATTCCAAAATCATTAGAGGGCTTTTACCAGGAAACCGGTCGCGCCGGTCGCGATGGAGGCGAGGGTAAATGTGTAACGTTTTACAGTTACGACGATATTCTCAAGCTGGAGAAATTTATGAAGGACAAACCTGTTGCGGAACAGGAAATTGGTAAACAAATGCTGGCGGAAACCGCCTCTTTTGCGGAGACCAGCAGTTGCCGCCGTAAATTTTTATTGCATTATTTTGGAGAAGAGTTTGATGAGGTAAAATGTAATGGTATGTGTGACAACTGCCGCCATCCGAAACAAAAATTTGAAGCCAAAGAAGATCTGGAATTAACGCTGGAATGTGTAGCCGAGATCAAAGAAAAACACAAGATCAAAGACGTGATTAATGTGTTGATGGGAACCTTGACCGCTACAGCCAAAACCTATAAACACAATCTGGTAGAAACCTGGGGTAAAGGCGTTGATCACGATAAAGATGAAAAATTCTGGCAGGCTGTATTACGTCAGGCTATTGTAAATGGGTTCTTATCGAAAGACATTGAAAACTACGGACTTTTAAGAATCACCGAAAAGGGCCGCGCCTTTATGAAAAAACCGGTGAGCATTAAATTTACCCGCGATCACGATTATGCCAACGGCGATAATAATTCAGGTGACGAGGACATTGCTATGGGTGGTAAAGGCGGTGGCAGCGCGGCAGACGAAGTGTTGTTCTCCCTGTTAAAAGATCTGGTTAAAAAAACAGCAAAATCAAAGGGATTACCACCGTATGTTATTTTTCAGGAACCTTCGCTGGAAGAAATGTCTATCCAATATCCGATTACGATGGAGGAAATGACCAAGATCAGCGGTGTGGGTTCAGGCAAGGCGCTCAAATTTGGTAAGCCTTTTGTAGAACTCATCAAAAAATACGTTGAGGAAAATGAGATTGAACGTCCGGTTGACATGGTCATCAAATCTGTGGTGAACAAATCCGGATTAAAAGTATACATCATTCAAAACATTGACCGTAAGATAGGGTTGAAAGAAATGGCAAAAAGTAAGAACCTGACTTTACCTAATCTTTTAACGGAGATAGAAACCATTGTGGAATCGGGGACCAAGATCAATATCAATTATTATATTGACGATTTGATGGACGAAGAAAAACAAGACGAGATTCTGGAATATTTTAAGGAGAGTGAGACAGACAGTGTGGAAGCAGCTTTAAAAGAACTGGGAGAAAACGATTACAGCGAAGAAGAAATTCGCGTGATGCGGATTAAATTCCTGTCTGATTTCGGAAACTAGCCCTAACAACTATTTAACTGCCGCAGATTTCGCGGATTACACAAAGTCTTTTAAAGACAGTGTCTTCAGCCAAATCCGCGGCTTTTTTATTTCCCTTATTTTCACAATTTATACTCTTTTTTTTCGTTTCTTTAAGACCAGTTGTTTCCGGAAAAGATACATAGATATATTTATTTGTTTGGACTGATTGCCCTTGCTTTTGGCATGATGATGGGTCCAGCTCCCACAAGCATCCCCCATGTGATCCTTATTGCAAACTGGATGCTTGAAGGTGATTTTAAAACGAAGTGGCAACGGGTATGCTCTGTTAAGTTACTCTGGATCTTAAGCGTTGTTTTTTTGATGCATGTTTTTGGTTTGGTGTGGACTCAGGATCTTAATGCCGGATTAGCCGATGTGTGGATCAAAATCCCTTTAATGCTTCTTCCTTTGGTTCTCTTCACTTCTGCACCACTTTCACAAAAAGAATTTCACACGCTGCTCGGTTTTTTTGTTGCCGGATCAATGGTAAACACGCTCTGGTGTCTGGTCTATAGTTTTGTATTGCATCATATCGATGAAGTGCGCAACACCTCCCGTTTTATGAGTCATATTCGTTTGGGATTGTATTTGAACATTGCGATCGTGGTGTGTTGCTATTTTATTTTTATTTTAAAAGATTGGAGACAGCGTGCAGGATTACTCTTTTTAGCGGTGTATTTTGTTTTTATACTCTTTGTCTTTGGCCTTGCTTCTGGTCTGGCCAACTTCGCCATTTTATTTGTGCTGGCTATGGCTGTATTTATTTACCGACAGATGATGGTTTTTAAAATAGTGGGAATAATTATTTTATTAGGTTTTGTTGGTTTGGTAATTAATTATTTACTCACGGTTAAAAATGCACAGCTTGTTGTGAGGGAGAGTCCGAACAACCACGTAACAAAAACCTCTCCCTCAGGTAGGCCTTACGTACACTATGATACAAGTGGACAAAAAGAAAATGGTCATTATATTTTCATAAACATACAGCCCGAAGAATTACTTCGCGCCTGGAACCGTGAGTTTCCTGAGGATAGTTTTTATTATAACCCGCAACACAACCTGCAGCGGTATGAGGTTTTAGTGAGGTATCTGGCCAGTAAGGGTCTAAATAAAGATTCTATGGGAGTAGCGAGTCTGAGTGCACAGGATAAAACAAACATCCAAAAAGGAATTTCCAATTATGAATATCCGGATTGGAGTTTTTTGCATAAGCGTACTTACGAGTTGGTAAACGAATACGATGAATTTATGAATCATCGTTTTGTGAATGGACATTCTCTCACGATGCGCTTGTATTTCTGGCAGGCAGCCGCACATGTAATTGAACGGAATCCCTTGATAGGAGTGGGTACAGGTGATGTGCAAGGGGAGTTGAATAAAACCTATGTGGAAATAAAATCACCTTTAAATGAGACCTGGTACAAACGCCCGCACAACCAGTTCTTAACCTTTACTGTAGCGTTTGGAAGTATGGGATTGATGGTGTTTATTTTGTGTTTGATTTACCCAATACTAACCCTAAGGAAATATCTGCCAATAATCTATTGGCCTTTTATAATTGTAGCGCTGATATCGTTCCTTGTGGAAGACACTCTGGAAACGCAGGCAGGAGTGACTTTTTACGCGTTTTTTAATTCCCTTTTTCTTTCGGTGGCCTGGTTCGGGAAACAGGAGCAGGGTAAATCCCTTGCAGATTAAAATGCAACAAACTCTTGTGGATTAATAGGGGAACCATTGAACCAGAGTTCAAAATGTAAGTGCGGTCCACGGCTTCTTTCACCCGAATTACCTACCACAGCAATCGCTTCTCCCGATTTTACGCGATCGCCTGTTGTTTTTAAAAAGGCGGAGCAATGTTTGTAAATGCTGATGAGGTTATTGTTGTGTTGTACCTGCACGATGTTACCATCGGTGGCGGAAAATCCTGTAAAGATAATGGTGCCATCCAGTGTGGATTTAATAGTCTCATCCGCTTTGGTTACGAGATCAACCCCGTAATGGTCTTCAGTAAGATCGAACGATTCGGTAATCATGCCGTTAACCGGTGTAAAAAACACCAGTTCGCTGAGTCCGCTGTATTTTAATTTGGCCACGCTGCCATTTACTTTTCCTTTATTCTCTTCGTATTCGGCTCTGAATTCGATGTCGCTGGAGCTGGGTTTGGTATTTACCTTGGCAAATTTGCCGGTGGTGTCTTTTTTAGGTTTTTCTGTTTTGGTTTCTACCCGTTCGGTAACAGCGTTTAACACTGTTTTTAAATACACTTCGCGCGAACCCAGGGCTTCTTCGAGGGAGTCGGCTTTTATGTTCAGTTCCAGGATCTGTTTACGTTCGGCAATGTTGCCATAGCCCGGAATGTACTCGCGGAGTGGGGTGAAGGCTACAATGCTGATCACAAAACTGGTCATAACAATGGTAATGGCCGAAACGCCTATGATAATTCCCCAGGGAGAGAGCCGCAGCGAGAATTTTTCCCCAAAAGTGGCGTCATTTAGTATCACCAGGCGGTATTTTTTCCTCAAAAAGAGGATAAAACGCTTCCATCGGCTAAGTTTTAAGTGATCCATTCGGATGTAAAGATGCAAAAAAATATTTTTCACAGGAAACTTGCAAGACAATAAAAGTTTCCATAGTTTTGTGCCCGAATTAAATTAAAATGGAGCCACAAGAAAAAATATTAAAATCCTCTTTAGCCCTCTTTTTTAAATATGGTATTAAGCATGTAACCATGGATGACATTGCCAAGGAGCTTGGTATGTCGAAAAAAACGATTTACCAGTTTTACAAAGAAAAGGACGATTTGGTGAACCAGTTATGTGACATGGAATTAAAGGAGCATGAATGCGATTTTGATGATTTTAACAAAAAAGCGAGCGATCCGATTCATGAAATAATGTTAATTTCTGAGAAAATGAGGTCCATGATGCAAAACATCAATCCCATCTTCTTTATGGATCTTCAAAAATTTTATCCTACTGCTTTTCACCGCTTTCAGTCCTTTAAAGAAAATTCTGCTTACAAGAAC
>CAZMHW010000287.1:2219-5303 GCA_964566105.1 uncultured Akkermansia sp. | reverse complement strand
AGCCTGTGCTGAAAACGGAAAAGAATTACTGGTTATGGACAGACCGAATCCTAACGGTTTTTACATGGACGGACCGGTGATGAGAGACGAGTACAAAAGTTTTTTAGGAATGCACAACGTGCCTTTGGTTTACGGCATGACCTGCGGAGAATTCGCAAAAATGATCAATGGCGAAGGCTGGCTAAAAAACAAAGTAAACTGTAATCTTACGGTGGTTACTCTGAAAAACTACGACCGAAAAGCGTCTTATGTACTCCCTGTTAATCCGTCTCCCAACATTCCCAACAGCACAGCAGTATTGCTTTACCCAAGTCTCGGTTTGTTCGAAGGCACGCCGGCGAGTCTGGGAAGAGGTACCAATTTTCCATTTCAGGTGGTGGGCCATCCAAAATACCCGGATACAAGTTTTAGTTTTACACCCAGGGCTTCAAAAATATCTCAGGAACCAAAATATGTAAACCAACGTTGTTTTGGGCTGGATCTGAGAAAAGATCCTTATTTAAAAGCGCATCCAAAAAAATTGAACCTCAGCTGGCTAATCCTTGTTTATAAAAACTTAAACCAGGAGAATTTTTTTGAATTAAATTTTAATTACCATTCCGGAAACAAAGAACTTCAGGCGCAGATCAAACAAGGTTTGTCGGAAGAAGAGATCCGGAAAAGCTGGCAAGCAGACCTGAACAGCTTTAATACCATTCGAAAAAAGTATTTGCTTTATCCTGATTTTAATTAACATTTCCTCAGTGGGATCAATGCCCCTTGTATTTTGCTCCGTTGTGCGAAGTCAAGTTGCCTGTCACTTCGAGCGAAGTCGAGAAGTGCTACCCTTCGGCTCTGCTCAGAGTAACTCTATTGAGCTGTCATGCTGAGCGGGGTCCAACAATGACTTCGAGAGCCTCAGCCACCCTCTGACATCAAGTGTCATGCTGAGCGTAACTTCTGCCCCGGTTGGTATTTTCACCAACCAAAGACGTGATTAAATTATACTGAGCTGTTATGCTCTGCAGGTCGTTGCATGAAAGCCCGTAGTTCATTTCTCGACTCCGCTCGAAATGACCATTGCATTTTCCTGATGACCGTTGCATTTTCCGGCCCTGGTTGGTGAAAACACCAACCAGACAGGGGCATAAAACTATAAACCTGCAAACCACCAACACACACATGGCAATTTGCAGGCTTGTTTTAAGGTTAGATAAGCTCTTAAACGATACAGGCTTAACGAGTTTTCTGAAGTAAAATTACACAGTTCCGGCATGAACTAAAACCATTTGTATTTACTTGTATCCTCCGGATTTACAAATGGTGTCAATGTCCCGATAAGTGGAAAGCGATTTTTTATTCTTTGACTAATTTCAATAATTTTAAAACCGATCCTTGTTTTACCTGAACAAAATATATTCCACCGGCGTACTTAATTAAATCCACCTTATTTTCGCCACTAGTTACATGTTGCGTCAGTAAAACCTGTCCGAGCGCATTCAGAATTGTTATTTCTGAATCCTGGTTTGTTTGTACAGAGAACTCATTCCTGAAAGGATTAGGATAGATCTGAATCAAGCCATTTGAATCAACAGTGCTTAAGCCCAGGCAAGCATTTACGTTCTGAGTGTACACATTGGAGGAACTGCAAGCATTTACATTGGTTCCCGTTACCGTATAAACTGTTGTGCTAAGTGGATTTATTACAAGTACACTATCCGTAGATCCAGTATTCCAACTATATGCATTTGCACCGCTCACCAGTAATGTCGTCGTCTGACCCGAACATATCACAGAGTTACTTCCAACAATATGAAGTATTGGGCCTGGTTTCACAAGAACACTAATGGTTGCTGAATTTTTGCAGCCATTCGCATCAGTTCCTGTTACCGTATAAGACCCGGTTGAAGAAGGTACAAATGACTGATTATTTATCACACCGTTCGTCCAGCTGTAAGTTATCGCCCCAGTACCCGTTAATACAATCTGATTGCCCGCACATACTGCACTCGCGCTACACAGAGCTCCAACCAAAGGCAAAGGATAAACCACTACAGTTTGCATGGCAATTGCGCTGCAGTTATTAGCATCTGTAGCAGTTACTGAATAAACCGTTGTTACATTCGGGCTCAATAAAACGAGATTTGAATTTGTGCCATTACTCCAGCTGTAAGAAGCCGCGCTGCCACCCGCCAGCAAGGTTACCGAAGAACCCTGACACAGATAATTATTACCACTTATAGAAATTACCGGTAATTGATTTACAGTAACGCTCACCACTGTAGAGCTTAAACAACCATTGCCATTATCTCCTGTTAAAATATAAGTGCTGCTGTTAACGGGAGAGACAACGTAAGAACCTCCTGAAATAGTAAAATTAAGCGCTCCGGTAGGGACAAATGTGTAGGATTGCCCGGAACAAATAACACCATTAGCAACAGAAATAGCAGGCCCCTGATGAACCACCACTGTTGCTATAGCCGGCTGGGATGAAATGCAGCCCGCTCCACTGGTACCCGTAACTGTATAGTTGGTTGTTGATATAGGAGCAACAACAACACTTCCACCGGAAACAGTATACGTGCTTGCTCCGGATGGCGAAAGGGAAAAAGATTGTCCCGAACAAATACTTCCGCTCGCTATGGTAATTACAGGCAAAGGATTAACGAAAACCGAGGCTGTTGTTGTTTTTGTGCAACCGTTAGTGGTTCCCGAAATAGTATAAACGGTCGAACTCACTGGGTTAACCACGGCAACTCCGCCAGAGTAGCTGTAAGTAGTTGCTCCCGAAGGATTGAGGGTAAAAGATTGCCCACTACACACTGTACCGTTGCTTACCGAGAGCGTTGGATTGGAGTTAACCGTTAGTGTTATTGCAACACGAGGCAGAGCAGCGGAGAATGTGCAGGCGGCATTTTCTACGTAATAGGTATGCGTTCCTGCACTAAGGGTCGGTGTCACGTAAACGGCCGAATTGGCCAAAGCAGTTGTACTTGTTGAAGACGCATACCAATTATACACAGTGGACCCTGAGGCACTTAAGGTTGAAGTATTTCCGGAACATATAGTCACCGAACCTGTGGTGTTAACCGGAGTTGCTGGAAC
>CAZMHW010000287.1:0-2209 GCA_964566105.1 uncultured Akkermansia sp. | reverse complement strand
ATCTGGGCCTGTGTTATTTTTGTTTTATAAATCCGGATATCGTCAAGCGCTCCTTTAAAATAACCGAGGTTACTGGGATGCGATCCAAAAGTAAGTGGTACACTGGTACTCATACTTCCGGACCTGCTTCCTACATCGGTTTGCAGTACACCATTCACATACAGATAAGCCTGGTTAAGCGTTGCGTCATAAACTCCCACTATAAAAATCCAGGTATTGAGATTTGTTCCGGTTGCGATGGCATTGTTAGCGCAGGCATCTCCGCCAGCACCCGCTGCCGCATAAAAAGAAAGCTGCCCGGCTGTATTACAATAGCCGGAGTTGGTGGAATTACTAAAAAACATATACCCACTTTGCGAACCATATGAATTTTTACTGATGATACTGGCGTCTGAGTTAGGACTCGAATACGTGTTTTCCCAAAAAGCGATCGAAAAGTCGGTGGAATTTGTCATATCAATAGTGGTGCTGTTCGGCACAACAATATTGTTGCTTATACCATTAAAACTATATGCCCGGTTGGCATTCCCAAACCTGTCCACGGTCAATGTGGCTCCATTTACGGTACCATTATTACCATTACCACTGTAATCGTTAGCATTGCCATCAAAAGGCCAATAACCTACCAGGCTGGCAGTTGGTATCTGTGATACCAATTTAAAAGTTAACAACGCAATAGCAGACAGAAAAAAAAGACGTCTTTTCATGGGAAGTGCTTGAAAAATATGGTTTAATTAAACTAAACAAATTTAAGCCTAAATTTAATTTGATTGACACAGATTGACAGTTTTGGGGCTTCCGGACAAAATATTAAACAAAAAATTGGCAATTCTTGGCAAGAACCCTATTTTTGTGAGTCTTAAAACAATACAATGGCGAATTTTGATTTGATCATGCCTAAAATGGGCGAAAGTGTGGCGGAAGCTACAATTATTAAGTGGAGTAAAAACGAAGGGGATAAAATTAAAATTGATGAAACAGTTTTAGAAATCGCTACCGACAAAGTAGACAGCGAGATTCCTTCGCCTTTCGAGGGCACTTTAATAAAACGCCTGTTTAATGAGGGTGATGTGGTGCAGGTAGGTGCCGTAATCGGAGTGATTAGCAGCGATGCCGGCGCTTCCGCAAGTGAGGCCCCAAAAACTGCCGCGCCTGAGGTTAAAAAAGCTGAAACTGCTCCCATAGCTGCTGCTTCTGCAGCACCGGTTGCCGCTGTTGCTACCAATTACGGGGATTCTGACAAATTTTATTCTCCGCTTGTAAAAAGCATTGCTAAAGAAGAAGGTATTTCTTTAGCCGAATTAGATTCTATTAAAGGCACCGGTCAGGATGGCCGTGTGACCAAAGCCGATATTTTAGCTTATTTACCTAACCGAAATAAACAAGCTGCCGTAGTAAGTGCTCCTGCTGCTAAAACAGAAACTAAAGCCGCTTCCAACGGAACCACCAGCGTAGGTGACAACGCGGTAATCGTTTACCGTCCCGCCGTTTCGGTAGGTGCAGGTGACGAAGTGATTGAAATGGACCGCATGCGCAAAATGATCGCCGATAACATGGTGATGAGTAAGCATGTGTCACCACACGTTACTTCTTATGTAGAGGCCGACGTGACCAATCTGGTTATGTGGAGAGACAAAGCGAAAAAAGAATTTGAAAAACGCGATGGCGAAAAATTAACCTTTACTCCTCTGTTTATTGAGGCGGTGGCTAAAGCCATCAAGGACTTCCCTCTGATCAACGTTTCTGTAGATCAAAGCGGAACCAAGATCATTAAACGTAAAAACATTAATATTGGAATGGCAGCAGCTCTTCCAACAGGTAATTTAATTGTACCGGTTATTAAAAACGCGGACGAGAAAAATCTTTTGGGTATTACCAAATCTGTGAACGATCTGGCTAACCGTGCCCGTGCCAACAAATTATTACCCGATGAAATTCAAGGCGGAACCTTTACGCTTACAAACGTAGGAAGTTTCGGCAATTTAATGGGAACTCCTATTATTTTACAACCACAGGTAGCTATTCTTGCCGTTGGAAGTATTAAAAAGAAACCTGCCGTAATAGAAACTCCTCAGGGAGATATGATTGGTGTGCGCCAATTCATGTACCTGTCTTTAAGCTACGATCACCGTGTGGTGGACGGTTCTTTAGGCGGTAGCTTCTTAAGACGCGTGGCCGATTATCTTGAACAGTGGGACATGAACCGAGC
>CAZMHW010000286.1:0-5326 GCA_964566105.1 uncultured Akkermansia sp. | reverse complement strand
CTCCTGAAGGAGTAAAGGTGATGGTTTTACCCGAGCATAAAATGTTAGGTGTCGCCGATACTATCGAAACTACCGGTGCAGGAACCACATTCACTGAAAACACAGCAGGTGCCGATGTACCACAAGTGTACGTCGCTGTTACAGATAAATTTCCACTTACTCCGGCCGTTGCTGTGATTGTACTCAACGTACTGGTTCCTACCCAGCCGCTTGGTAAAGTCCAACCGTAGGCTGAAGCTCCACTCATAAACGTTGCCTGGTAAGAATCAAATGAACCCTGGCAAATGATTGAGTTGCCGGTTATACTTGTTGGTGGAGCCGGGGTGAAAGGAGAAAAACGATAAGCGGAATTGGTCGCAGACCAGTTGGATTGATTACGTCCCGGAACTGCAATACCATTTGTACCTGTTGCGTTCTCAATTCCCTGAGTAGCTAAATTCGGGCTGACAGGAGCTGTAATGGAGTAAATGTCTATCATGTTGGTCGTTTCATAAAGAACGATCTGGCCGGAATTAAGTAACGTGCTGTTTCCAAAAATTGGCACATTACTGTAAGTAACAATAAACATCTGGTTAGGTGAAACACCCACGGTTGTGTAGGTAACTGAGCCTCCCACGGTAGGATCCAGGTCATCCATTTTAAAACACACCATACCGTTGGGCACAGTAGTACTTGGTAACAACTGAGCCGGATCGTATCCTAACGGAAAGGTTGATGGAGCTCCAATGTCAAATTGAATCAGACCATTCGTATAAATTAAAACTGTACTGTACGTGTTGCAATAGAAATTAAAATTAAATCCCAGCTGAATCGGAGGTGTTAACCCATCATCGGTATTTGGCGAGAACAAGGGGATGGCATTATTACCAGTATTGGGGAAAGTTGTAAATGTGATTGCACTTACTGCATAGTTGGAACACGTCGGAACACATTGTGACCAGAGCGATCCGGATGTAATAAAAATAATTAACAGTTGAAGTAGAGTTTTTTTCATAAGTTCGGGCTTTGGTTAGTAAATATAAATATAACTAAAAAAAAACAAACTAAGTTTGATTTTAGTCATGCCCCCACTTTTAGTTTTATAATCATAAAAAAAGGAGTTCCGTTTTGGGAACTCCTTTTTAAGATTTACAGCTATAAATTAGCGCTTAATGATTACTTTATTTTCGACCCCGTTTAAAGACGTAGCCTTTAGCAGGTACTGTCCTGAAGGATAGTGGTTCAAATCAACCTTTTGATTTGTCGCGTTTATTTCTCCTTCGAAAATGATTTTTCCTGACATGTCATAAATAGCAATGTGCGCGGGTTTGGCAGAGGTTATGGTAAACTCTCCATTGGATGGATTTGGATATATGGAGATCACGCCATCCTCATCCTTATTGGCCTCGCTTAAACCTACACAGTTGTTTACAGTAATAGTGATAGTTGCTGATTTGGAACAGCCCGCCTGTGTACCCGTTACCGTATAAACTGTTGACGTGGCAGGACTTACCGTGAAGCCGGTACTTGTCAGATTGTTGTTAGTCCAGGTGTAAGTTGTTGCACCGCCAGCAGAAAGAGATACTGTTTCCTTAGCACACATTACCAGTCTGTTAGCCGAAACGGTTACATTTGGCAAAGCATTTACAGTAACTGAACTAACAACCGGTTCACTCACGCAGCCTGTTGTATTGGTTCCGGTTACAGTATAAGTTTGGACACCTATGTTCGCAGGAGTAACCGTATTAAATGTACTGGAGTAGTTATACGAGGTAGCGCCTGTCGGAGTCATGGTAAATGGCTGTCCTAAACAGATGGAGCCACTGTTTACCTGTATGGTTGGTGTAGCTTTTACTGTAATGGAAACCGAAGCTGAATTATAAGAAAAACACCCATTTGCGTTTTCACCTATCAAACCATAAACTGTACTTGATGAAGGCATAACCGTAAAAGGTGGGGTTCCTGTTAATCCATCGGGCGCTAAAGTATAGCTCACAACCCCGGCGCCACTCCCATTGATTGTAACCACCTGACCAGAGCATATAATTGGTGGCGTAGCTGATGTAATAGCTACTACAGGGGCCGGAACAGTAGATACATAAAGTGTTGTTGGGCTTGAAGTACCGCAGGAATAAGTTGCTGTAACAGATAAGTTACCACTTACACCGGCTGTAGCAGATATTGCAGAAACCGAACTCGTTCCCAGCCAACCCGAGGGGTAAGACCATGCGTATGATGTAGCACCTGGCATTGTTGTTGCCAACCAAGTGTCTTGTGTACCGGCACATAAGATAGTGTTTCCACTAATAGCCGTAGGTGGCGTTGGTGCGCCGCCAGCAAACCAACGGTAAGCTACGTTTGTTTGAGAGAAAACGGCAGCGTTACAACCCGGAGTTGCGCTACCCAAAGTACCGCTTGCGTTTTCGATACCCTGAGTTCCAACACTTGGAAATGGGTCCGGATCAGCTGTTACTAAAACAGAGTGAATTTCAATATTGTTAGTTGTTTCATAAAGAATAATCTGCCCTGAATTAACTGCAGAACCCTGATTGTAATGCGGAACGTTACTGTAGGTGATCACACATTGACGGTTAGGTGTCGCGCCAATAGTGGTATAGGTAACCACCCCCCCTAAATTTAAATTCAGGTCATTCCAGTGGAAAGCAATAATGTCATCTGGCGCTCCAGGCGTAGGAATCGAAACACCTGAACAACACCCATTACTGGATGGACTCATGTTAAAAGTTATAAACCCATTTGTTCCGATAACAAATTGCGTGTACGGATTACAAAAAAAGGTAAAAGTAAAGCCAATCGGAATAGCCCCACTAAAGCCGTCATCAAGATTTGAAAAGCTTGTTACTGTATTATGACCCGCTACGGAAATTGGTGAACAGGCAATTGTTGTTGTAGCATACACAGAACAGCTTGGAACACATTGAGCCATAACCGACGTGAGTGTAAAGAATACTACACTTAAAACAAGTAATAATTTTTTCATAATGAGGGAGTTTATGTTCATAAAATTAACGAATAAAACCTTACTGCCATGATTTTTAACGATTTTGTTTAAGGCTCCGGCATAAAACAGGTCTTCTAGGGTTTGATCTTAATCAAAGAAATTTTCCTGTGTACGCTTCAGCCTGCAACAAAAAAGCCACAGCGCTGATACGCTGTGGCTATATTTTTTAAATGACCTTGTGTTATTTAGGCTGAACAGCTTCCAATGTAACTTTAATCTTAACGCTTTCAGCAGCACCGCCACCGTCAATACCAAAATCAGTACGGTTAATTGTGGTTTCACCTTCAAAGCCAATTGTTTTTGCAGGGGTCTCTTTACCTGCTATCCAGGCATTTCCCTCTACTGTTCCCTGGTAATTAAACATCAGCTCAACATCTTTACTAACACCTTTCATGGTTAACTTACCTTTTGCTTTATACGCAAATTGACCGGTGCCTTCATTTTTAGTTACTTCTGTTGCTTCGAAGGTTGCTTTTTTGTGTTTGGCTACATCAAAAAATTCCGCCTTCTCTTTTAAGTGACCATCTCTGTATGAGTTTTGAGTAGTCAGGGAAGCCATATCCAAACGCACATAAACTTTTGATCCGTTTGTATTTTGAAGATTTACAAAACCACTGTCAACACTTATGGATCCTTTTGTGTCGCTGATAATATGCTTAACACTAAAATCAACAGAGCTGTGCGCGCCGTCTACCACATAATTTCCGGTAACTTCAGCAATATCCTTCATGTTAGCAGCAACAGTGCTATCACATTGCTCCTGACTATTACATGTTTGCATTTCTCCATTTACCATACATGTATAAGTGCCTGCACCTGACATTCCTTTTTCGCAACACGCCCCACCTAGTTCTGAACTGTTAACTGCAATGTAAGGTGCAATAACCAACGATACAATGCTCATTAACTTAATAAGGATATTCATCGAAGGACCTGAAGTGTCTTTAAATGGATCACCCACGGTATCACCGGTTACAGAAGCTTTGTGAGGTTCTGATTTTTTATAGAAAGTCTCTCCATTAATTACTACGCCCTTTTCAAAAGATTTTTTTGCGTTATCCCATGCACCACCGGCGTTACTTTGGAAAATTCCCATTAAAACACCGGATACAGTAACCCCTGCCAAAACACCACCCAATACTTCCGGACCAAAAATAAAACCAACAATAACCGGAGTAATTAAGGCTATAGCGCCTGGCAACATCATTTCGCGGATAGACGCTTTAGTTGAAATTGCCACACATTTTTCGTATTCCGGTTTCGCTTTGTATTCCATAATACCCGGAATTTCACGGAACTGGCGACGTACTTCCTGCACCATATCCATTGCCGCGCGACCCACAGCCTGAATACACAGTGCTGAGAAAATGAACGGAATCATTCCACCCACAAATAAACCTGCTAAAACAGGTGCCTTGTAAATATCAATCGCATCAATACCAGCGATACCAACAAAAGCGGCAAATAAAGCCAGTGATGTTAAAGCAGCGGAAGCAATGGCAAATCCTTTTCCGGTAGCGGCAGTAGTGTTACCTACAGCGTCCAGATTATCGGTACGTTCACGCACTTCAGGAGGTAACTGGCTCATTTCAGCAATTCCACCTGCATTATCAGCAATAGGTCCAAATGCATCAATAGCCAATTGCATGGCTGTTGTTGCCATCATACCGGCTGCAGCAATAGCCACACCGTATAAACCTGCAAAATAATAAGACCCCATGATACCACCGGCCAATGTCAACATTGGAATAACGGTTGATTTCATTCCCACTGACAAACCTCCGATAATATTGGTGGCATGACCCGTAGAAGATTGTTGGATAATAGAAAGTACAGGTTTTTTACCCATAGCTGTGAAATACTCGGTAACAATGCTCATAATCGCACCCACCACAGTTCCAACCAGAATGGCCATAAATACGCCCCCTTTGGTAAATTTAGTTTCACGTAACATGATATCTCCATCAGGTAACATCCAGTTAACCACAAAATAAGCAGCAATAACCGTAAGGATCATTGAAGACCAATTACCAAGATTTAACGCGTTCTGAACGTTTGATTTTTCATCCTTAACGGTAACAAACCATGTTCCCACAATGGAAAAGATAATTCCAAGACCACAGATTACCATTGGCAATAAAATTGGAGACATTCCACCAAAATTGTCTGTAACAGTTATTTCCTGTCCTAACACCATGGTAGCTAAAATTGTCGCTACATAAGAACCAAATAAGTCAGCACCCATACCCGCAACATCACCCACATTATCACCTACGTTATCCGCAATAGTTGCAGGGTTACGCACATCGTCTTCCGGAATTCCCG
>CAZMHW010000285.1:0-5332 GCA_964566105.1 uncultured Akkermansia sp. | reverse complement strand
TGAATTAGAATTTTTGTTAACCGAATTTTTAGGTAACATGAGTACACTTTTTGAACTGCCACTTTTTAAAATGACAGAAATTAATAAAGCACCCTAAAAGGTGTCTTTATGTAGCCAAATTATGTAGCCTGTTCTTCTGAATCCAAATGAACTGGACTCATTCGTTTTTCGGGGGGAAAGAATTATTTTGTGATGTAACCTTTAAAACCGATTGGTTTTATTAAACGGGTAGCCGCCGTTTGAATATTTATACGCTCACTATTTTACAGGGTTGCTTTTTATTTAGTAATTCATTTTTTCGGTATTGAAAACTGAAAAAAAAACGGCGAATCTATTTTGAAGTAATTGAAAATTCATAAAAAATCTCATGGTTTTTTTGAGGTTTGATTAACTAGGTGGCTTAAAAAGCCCGTCATTACTGAACTTTACGTAAATATTCAGGATACATGTTTCTAAGTTTATCTCAAGACAGGTGGGTAATGGCAAGAACTTTCTTTTACTTGGGGTGGTACTTTCTTAAACTATCGTTCAAAAAGAGGTGTTTTTACCGAATGAAGGGAGAAATCATGTGTACTCTAAGGCTACTTTTAGCCAACTTTTATCAAACTTTTTGCTAAAGTCATTTCAGACAATTTTTTTCAGATGAAAAATGAGGGAAGATAAATCTATAAGGGGATTAACTAATTAAGCAATTAAGATCGTCATGTGTCACGACGTTTGAATTTAGAGAATAACCCAAGTTTAAAAAAGACCTGAAAATCTGTTTTAAGCATGGAAGAGCTCTGAGGTCTAGTACTTCCTTAGTGGGATTTAAAACTCGTTTCAGACAAGGGTACCGAAAGGGCAAAAAAAAAGAAACCCGTAGGTTTCTTTAGATTTAGTAGTGGGGATAAGTGTTTTTGTAAGTTCGATTTACAGCAAGATCATGTCACTTCTTATAGTTTAAGGTAAAAGTAGCAATTGGTTTTTTAACGTTATGCGATCTTCCCGTGAATAAATCTATTACTATATAATCGGGATTAAACTTTTGGGGATCGGAATATTTTTTGATTTGTTCCAGGATGTCAGTTCCAGCAGGTTCCCTGTAAACAACAGGAACCTTGTTTCCAAACCTTATAAGGTTAATACTGAAGAACAACTTTTTTTCGCCGGCTTTTTTAGTATTCTCGTTTAAAACATAGGCCAAGTAAGATAATCTATCCTCATTGGTAATTACTTTTTTTGGTTCCATAAGACATTTAATTTAATAGTTACAATAATCTGTTTTGTTAAAGTTTAATTCTTAAGCGAATTTTGTACTGGGTTGTTACAGAGTGTTTAACTTAGAAAACCACACCTTTCACTTTGTGAATCTTCACTCTACTATTTATAACGCTGTTTCTTACTGAAAGGTTGTGTTTCTTTACAACTTTTCCAGATTTGAACAGATTTGAACGAATTTTTCAGATTATTGCTTTAAAAGGTGGTAAACTTATAAATATGCAGAATACGCATAAAATATTTTTCGTGTTTTTAGTGAATGAGACAATTAAATTTCTTTCTGTCTTTACACGCTTATTCATTTGAGAAATCGCAGAATTTTGCTTTATTTTGGCACTTAATTTATTACCCATACTCTATGTTAAGAAAGTTTATCCCGCTTGTTTTTCTGTTTTCAGTATCGCTATCAGTAAATTTAATAGCTCAATCAAGTACCAGTGTTTTTGACGCCAACTATTTTGACAAAGATAACTCTGCCCCTCCCTTGAAAATTGGAAGAGGATTTCACATTAATGATGTATACAGACAGACCAAAGGTTGTTTTACCCCTGAATCATCAAAACCAAGCAACCTAACTCCACAACAGACGGCAAAAAAAACAACGATCAAAATTTATTACACTAAAACAAACGAAGAATATAATGCTTTCCGCAAACGTGGAGCGTCTGGTAAAATCAGTTTCCTAAATCTATTTTCTGCTGGTGGAAAGAAAATAGAGGAATATGCTAATAAGGATATTACAGACGAGGAGCGGATTATTTTTTTCGCGAATGTTGATTTTGGGATGTATTCCTATGACATTGAACCAAAGTTGACTGATGAAGCTCAAAGTTTAATTGACCAAAAGAAATGGGGGGATTTTGTGGGGCTGTATGGCAGCCACTACATAAGCGGTGTAAAAAGAGAAAACAATGTTACTGTGGTTTTGACCAAAGTTAAAACAGAGAATGATAATTCTTCTTCTGAATCAAATGAAATCGACCTAAGTGGGAAAAATCCCATAGGTTGGAAAGGCTCTTTACAGGCTGAAAGTACAGACAAAATGAACTCTATTCTAATGACTGATAAATTCACAGCCGAAATCGAAATACACGGGCCTGATGTTGAACTTACTAATGAAAAAGAGGAAATAAACAATATTCTTAATGGTAATTCTGATAAAAAGGCAGACGCTATTTCCTCAATCATTGCAAAGTCCTTAAAAAATATGTCAGATCCAAACCAGAGCCTTATTACTCAATTTTATTATTCCCCGTTTGAGCTTTACCAGTTAAAAGGGGTGTTCTGGGACGAGAAGAAACAAACCGAGCTCATTAAACTGAATGAAGCAATAGTAACTGTTTATTCTGCAAAAACACTGTTAAATGAAATGCTATCTGAATCTGGTAAAAAGCAGTTTCTTGATGCAATCGGTGCTGATAGCGGCGATCAGGAGAATAATCAAAAATTCCTGGCAGCTTATAATAAGTCCGTACCCTTATTGACTAATTTGAAAACTAAAGCAGATGGGTATTTTAAGAACCTTGAACTGAGGTATGTAAAATGCGCAGATATCTACTGTCCTAATACCGTGTCCTGTTGCACCAATGAGGCATATATTCAAGAAATTGAAAATTTCAATTTTTCTTCAAAAATTGATAAGGAACAAAATAAAATATTCGATGCCATGATGAAAGTGGCAGCGGAAGTGTATGCGCCTGAATGTCAAAAAAAGAAAATGGGAATTGTTAACATTGAAAACCTCTCCGTTAATCCATATAGTTTATATCAAGGGGATGAATTTATTGGTACCATTAAAGGAAAGGAAACTTTGGCGTTTACTTTACCACTCGGTGATTATTACTTTAAAGCCGTTCAGGATTCAGGCTTTTTAATGTATGCTACTACCAATCAGAGGCGTGCCAGTCTGAAAGAAGTCTGTCAGGAAGTTAATTTAAGGGTTGGTTTTGAGGATTAACTTTTAAACTCATTTGTAATATAATTCAAAAAAAATGCCCTGGCAGGAAAAGCCCCAGAGCACTTCTTCGCACCTTACACAATAAAGGCGCTTAAATTCAAATTTATTAATTTACGGGAATGCTGTTTTGTTAAATTTCCTCAACTTATTTATTTAAATGGGTTTAATGATTTTGTAAGTACATAAATACCCTTGGATTTCAATTTTCAAATAATAAATACCAACCGGAAAGAAGCTCAAATCTACTGATAGCCTAAGTTCTGTACATTGTTGATTAATTTGCCGTCATTGTATTTCGCATACAAATTGAGAATACAAAACACAAATATTATTTACAATTCTTTGCCTATCTTATCTATGAACATAAATTTATTATTTACCCTTACTTCGGCACAACCCTCCAGCTTAACGTCAAAAGATTCTATCTGGTCATATTGTGGTGGCACAATCTCTCTGCCCTTATGGTTAATAAAACCAAATTTCCCATCCAGCTTAACCAGTGCCCATCCATCTTTATATTTATCAAACTCCTCAATTCTGTCATAGATAGGTGGTACAATTTCTTTGCCTTTCTTATCAATAAATCCGAATTTACCATCTAACTTAATCTTTGCCCAACCGTCTTTAGTGAGATCGAATGATTCGATTTTATCATAGTTGTTTTGCGAGTATAGAAACTGATGCGAAAGAAGTGCGATGAGAATTGATGTTAGCGTTTTCATAATTGGTAATTTAATGTTGTACAAACTATATTTTGAAGGTGTTTCCCTTGGTTAAACTATTTCAAATTAATTAATTGGTAAATCAACTTTCAAATACCCAAAAAGGGTTGTGTAAATCAATCCCACTCCAGCTTTGTGTATTTCGCTTGCATTTTTGTCCTTATGGATATGGCAATATGCAATATTACATACTTCAATGAAAATAACGGATTCTTCAAAAGTGTAAGTCAAAATATTAGATTTTTGTTTGACCTTGCACCAGTCGTAAAATTTTCTTTCAACATTATCATAGTTAATGTTCAGTGTAATCATTTCATCTCTTTTTTTATCAGTAATTGTAAGGGTGTCAAAATTTTCTGAATAAGTATAAACAAAAGGGCTTTTCAGACTATAAAGATATTGGAACATTAATGACACACCTTTGATCGTAGTGTCATTGGGAGCAAGGGCTATTATCCGTTCACGTTGTGATTTCATCATTTAATCTACTTGAATCATTGGACTACCAAGGTTATCCAATCCTTCTTTGGTACAGTAATTTACAAAGCCAGCCGTTGTTTTACATCCGGTCTTTTCATATAATCTTCTTCTTACTGATTCTACCGATTTTTCCTTTAGCCCAATAATATTTGCAATTTCTCTATTATTTTTTTCCTTACAAATCAGGGGAATAATTTGTATTTCTCGTTTGGTAAAATTAGTCTTTAAATCTTTTTCTAAATTCCTATAACTTGACGACTCATGTACCTTACGAATTACTGTCACCACTTCCATTAAATCAATACTTTTAGTAACGAAAGCATTTACACCTTTCGCCCTAAAATCATTTTTCAAAACGTCATCTTCAAAGCCTGTCAAAATAACTACTTTAATATATGGGTATTCGTTTTTCAAAATTTTCAAAACAGTATTGCCATCCATCTTTGGCATCTGTAAGTCTAATAATAAAACATCGGGTCTTTTACCTCTCTCCAGTAGTTTAATCAGTTCTTTTCCATTACCTGCTTCACCTATACAGTCTATGTCATGTTCCTTTAAGAGTGTAATTAAGTTTTTGCGAAATAAGGGTTGATCTTCGGTATAAATAATTTCAATTTTCTTATTCATCTGGGTAATTTTTAAAAAGAATGATATTCCAACTTACTAAAAGTAGTGTATTTTCTTAAATAAAAATGCAAGGAAAACCCTGTTAAATTAATAAACTCAAAATTAAATTTTAACAGGGTAATCCATCTATTTTATTACAACTACATAAGATAAATTTGTTCGCAACATTAATTAATATTTTATCATTTGCGACACCTAGAATTTGATCTACAACTTAGCCGTACAATTAAAATAATACGTGAATTGAAAGGGATAAAGCAGATAAATATTGCCCACGCCCTTTCAA
>CAZMHW010000284.1:0-5354 GCA_964566105.1 uncultured Akkermansia sp. | reverse complement strand
GGTGTACTCATCGCACACAGAGATTCTCTGGCAAACAATACAGCCTATCTGGATACCATCAGAGGATTAGCTCCAGGTTGTTATAAAATGTCGATAGACGATAGCGGCTGCGACGGTTATCAATGGTGGTATTATCAATATTACCCGGTAAACCCCGGAACAGGCGCCGTGCGTTTCGATTACATCAACGCGTTTAATACCATTACTACCTTTCAGGGCGATTTTGGATGCAACGTAACGAAGTACTTTATGGTGGTAGATACACATCCAAACAATGTGGGTATTTCTGCTACAGAGGCAAATCCTAACCGCATCGATGTGTTTCCAAATCCTGCAAACCGTTTGGCTTACCTTAAACTGGACCTTAACGAAAATCAGGACGTAACATACAAACTCTCTGACGTAGAAGGTAGGATTTTGCAAGAAAAAACACTGTCTAAGATAACCGTGGGTTACGAAGCCATCGATGTGAGTCGCCTGAACAGTGGTATTTATTTCCTCAGTGTAGAGTTGGCAAATCATTCCGTGGTGACAAAAAAACTGGTGGTCCAAAACTAATTGTACAGACTGTAACGTTTTCTTAAACTGCTGTTTCTGGTTTTAAACGGCTCGTGTTATCATTGCAGTTATTTCACTTAATTGAGAAGTTTAAAAATTGTATAACGCCTTTGGCCTATGTTTCAGTCATGGCCATAGCCATATACCTACCCTGCATCAAGACCCAAAAAATAATAAAAAATGTAAAATCGCGTTTTCTATCTTCTGAAGCTGCGTCTTAATTTTTTAACTTCACCTGATTAACCCGTGAAATCAACATTTTACATACTGTTTTTTCTTTGGCTCATTACTGGGAGTAGCATGGCGCAAAACCATTCCGTAAGCGGTACTATTAAAGACGGTTCCAATGGCGAGACCATTATTGGCGCCACCATCTATTTAAAGGAAATTAATAAATCTACCACCACCAACAATTATGGATTTTTCTCCCTCTCAGCACCGGCGGGCAAATACACACTCATTTGTTCCTATACCAGTTACAAAACCGCTGAGCGGGAAATTGACCTGAACAAAGATCTGCAACTCAACATTTCGTTCACGTCTGCTGAAACCAACCTGCAGGAAGTAGAGATCAGCACAAAAGGAAACAACGAAAACGTAAAAAGTACACAAATGAGTGTGGTGCAATTAGACATGGCGGAAATAAAAAAGATTCCCGCCTTTATGGGGGAAGTAGACATTTTAAAAACCATTCAGCTATTACCAGGCATTAAAAACGCGGGAGATGGCAACACGGGTTTTTATGTGCGCGGTGGTGGTCCCGACCAAAATCTTATATTGTTGGATGAAGCCACTATTTACAATGCCTCTCATTTGCTGGGATTTTTTTCTGTATTTAATGGAGACGCCATCAAGAGCGTGAATCTGTATAAAGGAAACATGCCCGCACAATACGGCGGACGTTTGTCGTCTGTGCTTGACATCAGCATGAAAGACGGAAACAACCAACGTTATGAAGTTAGCGGTGGCATCGGGGTAATTGCGTCCCGCCTTACCATTCAGGGCCCGATTCTGAAAAACAAAGCCTCTTTTATTATCAGCGGAAGGCGCACCTATGTAGATGTGATTGCTAAACCCTGGATCGAAAAATCGGCCTTCAAAGGAACCTCCTATTTTTTCTACGACCTTAACGGCAAACTCAATTACACCATTAACGACAAAAACCGTTTATTCCTGAGCGGTTATTTTGGCCGCGATAAATTTATTTACAACGATACCGAAGGAGATTTTAACACCAAAATTCCCTGGGGCAACGCCTCTGCCTGTCTGCGTTGGAATCATGTATTCAATTCCAAACTCTTTTCAAACCTCTCGGCTGTATTTACCAATTACGATTTTAGTTTTGGAGCCAAACAACAGGATTTTGAATTAATAATCAATTCAGGGATTACTGACTACAATCTCAAGTACGATCTGAGTTATTACCCTAATTCCAGGCACAGCATTAAAACAGGAGTTAATTACATCTTTCACACCTTTGTGCCAACCAGTGTAAGCGCTAAACAGGGCTCCACCGTTTTTGATCTGGGCAAAAAACTAAAATTGTATTCACACGACGCCGCAATCTACGTGAGTGATGACTGGGATCTCACAAAAAAAATCAAAATCAATCTGGGTCTGCGTTTTAGTAATTTTACGCAGATCGGTCCCTTTACCCGTTATAAAAAAGACGCGTTCGGAAAAATATACGATACGGTGACCTATCGCCGCAACGAGGTAGTGGCCAATTACAACGGACTGGAACCACGTTTCTCGGCGCGTTATTCTCTCACCAAAACTACATCGCTTAAAGCATCGTATTCGCGTAACTTTCAGTACATCCACCTGGCATCCATTTCTTCCATCAGTTTGCCAACCGATGTATGGATGCCCTCCACCGAGGTGATCAAACCTCAGATTTCCAATCAGTACGCTCTGGGTATTTTCAAAAACTTTAAAGACAATACTTACGAGGCCAGTATAGAGTGTTATTATAAAACCATGGACAATATGATCGAATACAAAGAAGGATCACAACCCACCGACAATGTATTTGACAATCCCGACAATGCCTTTACTTTTGGAAAAGGATGGGCTTATGGCGCTGAATTTTTTATTAAAAAAAGTAAGGGCAAATTTACCGGGTGGATAGGTTATACCCTATCCTGGACCTGGCGCCAGTTCAGTGAAATTAATTACGGACTTAAATATTTAGCCAAATACGACCGCAGGCACGATGCCTCAGTTGTTTTGACTTACGACGCCAACAAAAAATGGAATTTCGGCATGGTTTGGGTTTACGGCTCCGGAAATCGCGGCACTCTTCCTAACGGTTTCTTTATTTACGAAGGTGGCCTGAGCAACGATTACGGTCTTCGCAACTCCTACCAGTTTGTACCTTATCACCGCATGGATGTGAACGTCACCTACACGCCCAACCGTACCAAAAAACTGGAAAAAAGAAAACAGATACTCACAGAACAATACCTGTCGGAAGGGAGAGATACCACACAGATTCAGCTGACAAAAAAATGGACCAAAAACTTCAGCAATAGCTTTACCCTCAGCATTTTTAATGTGTACAACCGCTACAACCCTTATTTTATTTACCTTACCCGCCAGGGTGACTTTACGCAGGGTACCCTTAAAGTAGGAGCCAAACAAGTGACTTTGTTCCCAATTATACCAAGTTTAACCTGGAATTTTAAGTTTTGAAAAAGAATCTTCCATACCTGTTATTACTGACACTTTTCTTTTCGTGTAGAAAAGACGTCACCCTTAAATTACCGGACTACCAGCAAAAAGTAGTGGTAGAAGCGTCTATAGAAACCGGTTCCGCCGCTATGGTATTTTTATCGTACTCCATTCCCTACTTTGGTGATTTTGACTACACCACCCCAAAAAACGCTTTTATTAAAGGAGCAACTGTTACCGTGAGTGATGGCTATCTGACAGATACGCTCAAAGAAATAGATCCAAAAACCGGTTACATTTATCTTGGTTCGAAATTAAGAGGAGAAGAAGGTAAAACTTATACACTCCGTGTGAAGGTGGGAGATAAAAGCTACGAGAGCAGTTCCACCATTTTAAAACCTGCAAGGTTGGACAGTCTCTTTTTTAAACCCGAAAAAGACGATAGCCTGGGCTTTATCTGGCAAAAGTTTACAGAGCCTGAAGGAAGTGGAGACTGTTACCGCTGGTTTGCAAAACGCCTGGGGCGTGATCCTCTTTACGCTGCCCCCTTTAATTCGGTGTTCGACGATAAATTTATTGATGGCAAGACCTTCGACTTTAGTTATGACAGGGGTCGTCAGCCGGATGCGCTGCAGTCGAGTCCGGAAGATCCGGAAAGAGGTTATTATAAACGGGGAGATACCATTGTGGTGAAGTTCTGTAAGATTGGAAAAAAAGAATACGATTTCTGGTACACCTATTATCAGAACAAGGTCAGTAATGGCAACCCCTTTAGTTCACCCACCAACGTAAAAAGCACTTTTAATAATGATCAGGAATGTTTCGGAGCGTTTGTAGCCTATTCGCCTTCCTTTGACACCATTGTGATTCCGAAGAAGTAGTTTTGTCTCACCTATCCAACAGTTCAGAATAGCCCACAACCGAGAGTGTTTTATTGAGTGAAACGAGACATCTGCCGGTGTGGTGAATTCCCTTGTTCCGGTCGGAAAACTCTCAGGCTAACGCGCATGCAGATTCTTCCTTCGTCAGAATGGCACACAACCGAGAGTGTTTTGTTGAGTGAAACGAAACATCTGCCGGTGTGGTGAATTCCCTTATTCCGGTCGGAAAACTCTCAGGCTAACGCGCATGCAGATTCTTCCTTCGTCAGAATGGCACACAACCGAGAGTGTTTTATTGAGTGAAACGAGACATCTGCCGGTGTGGTAGGTATGATTGACCAGTCCAGAAAACCTCTATACCAAAGCACATTCAGATTCTTCACTACCGTTCAGAATAGCGCACTACCGAGAGTGTTTTGTGGAGTTCAGTATTTTTCGAGCTTCTCACTAAAACTCAAATCACGGGTAGCCGCATGAATCTTAACATTGATAAGAAGCTCATTACAATTCTCAGAAAGCGTTTCAGTTTGAATTTGTTCAATAAGTTTGTAAACAGCAGCACTGCTGCCTTCTACCACAGTTTCAAAAGGGCATACTTTGTAATTAAGTCCACTGTTCTGAATAAGTGCAATGGCCTTATCGATCACGTCGTAACGACTTCCTTTGGCTCCAAGAGGCAATAATTGAATAGCGGCATTAATTTTCATGTGAGTTCAGATTTAGTTGAGATAATTTAAGTGACATCGTATTGACAAGAGTTCCCAGGGGTTTTTCGGCCATGGCTTTAATAAAAGGATTCAGATCTCCCATCAGGTCAACCTTGCATTCTCCTGGCTGTTCCGCATTACCGGTAAAAGATACTTTCAGACTAAAATTAAATTTAGCCAGACCTTCGCTTGAAAACAGAATAAACTGGTAAGGATTTTTCTCCACTAACTTAATCGTCATGGGTGTAATTCCCTTAATATTAAAAGAACACTGGTCGCCGGAAAACTGGAAATTTTCCACTTTATCTTCCGGTAAAATTGACGCGAAATTTTTAAAATCACTCAGGAACTCAAACAAATTTTTTAAAGATGATTTGGTTTTATTGGATTCACTAACAATGGTAAATGTTGCCACAGATTATTTGTTTAAGATTTCGTATTTCACTAAAAAAGAAGAGGTAATCTTTATTTTTTTGATGGAAATATCTTCAGACGCGTCACCCATACTGGTTGCGACGTTGCTGTAGGCCTGAAC
>CAZMHW010000283.1:0-5378 GCA_964566105.1 uncultured Akkermansia sp. | reverse complement strand
CCCGTTAACTATTACAACGCAATGGGTTAACCAAAATAAGCGACAGTAACCGGATGATCAACATTCAGGAGTCGGAACAAGAATTAAGTGAAGATATTTAATAATTTTGAGTGCTTAGTTTAAGTTTTTAATACCAGAAACCATTAAAAACGAATCACTAAAAATTAAAAACTAAAAAAGAAGATGAGCAAAAAACCGGCATTAGGAAGAGGATTAAGTGCATTGTTAGAAAATGCAAAAACGGATATAACCACCAAGAATATCGGAGATAATGCTCCTGTAGTAAATTCTGTTTCCGTTATTAAGATTAAGTCAATAGAAACAAACCCGTTTCAACCCCGCACGAATTTTGAAGAGAATGCGCTTCAGGAACTAAGCGACAGTATTAAACAACACGGCATCATTCAGCCAATAACCGTGCGTAAATTAGGTTACGACAGGTATCAGCTTATTTCTGGTGAACGTCGTTTCCGTGCCTCACAAATGGCAGGATTAACTGATGTGCCGGCTTATATTCGTATTGCCGATGACCAGGAAATGCTGGAAATGGCCCTCGTTGAAAACATTCAGCGTGAAGATCTGGATCCGATTGAAGTCTCATTGTCATACAAACGCCTCATTGATGAATGCAGCCTTACGCAGGAACAACTGAGTGAAAAAGTAGGCAAACAACGCAGCACGGTTACAAATTTTCTGCGCCTGCTAAAACTCCCGGCTCCAATTCAAAAATCGCTACGCGACCGGGAAATAACCATGGGACACGCCAAGGCTCTTATCAACATTGATAATGAAGACAGGCAATTGGCTATTTTTGCACTGGCGTTGGAGCAGGATCTTTCCGTAAGACAAATTGAGGACCTTGCCAGAGGTGAAAAATTAAAAGTGACACCTAAAGTATCAAGGGTAGAAAAGCCTTTAAGCATAGAAGATAAAGTGATCACAAAAAACCTGGATAAGATTTTTAATAAGTCCTATCAATTTAAGCGTAATGCCAAAGGTGGCGGTACACTCAGTCTTAACTTCAGTAACGATACCGAATTACAACACATCATCTCTTTCTTCGGAATAGAATAATCTGAGATCGTGTATTTTAAAAATGCCGGTCATTTTACCGGCATTTTTTGTTTATACTAAACCAGTACTTTGAAAAAAATACTCCTCATATCAGACACACATGGTTACCTGGATAAAGGCCTTAATAAACACATAGAGGCAGCAGACGAGGTATGGCATGCCGGTGATATTGGGATGATTGACTTATGCCTGGAAATAGAGAAACTAAAGCCTTTAAAGGCAGTGTATGGTAATATTGATGGACAGGATATCCGATCGGGCTACCCCGAAAATTTAATTTTTAATTGCGAAGGGGTTAAGATTTTTATGACACATATCGGTGGATATCCTGGCAAATATCCAGCCAAAATAAAACAGATTCTCCGGGATGAAAAACCAAAAATTTTCATTTGTGGGCATTCTCATATTTTAAAAGTTATGTTCGATAAGGAACTGAACCTTTTACATATTAATCCCGGAGCTGCAGGAATACATGGATTTCATCGGGTTAAAACAGCTGTTAGGTTCGAAATAGAAGGCAGCGAAATAAAAAATTTAGCAATAATTGAATTGGGAAGCAGAACATCTTTAACTTCGTAACATGGATCAGAATACCTATTTTAGTCACGAGGCCCTGGCCCGTTTTGTAAGCGCACAAGGAAAAACCGTAAGCAAAATCGTTTGCCATTTATGGCAGAACACCGTTAGTGCGGATAGTACAGTTGAGATTATTGATAACCTGGAATTACACTTTAGCGACCAGCAAAAACTTACCATTTCCTGCAATGAAAATGGCGACGGACTGGATGTGATCGATTTCAACTACGAAAAAACCGCCAGAGAACTTCATGCTGAATTTGAAGGAAAGATCAAACTCTATGCTGTAAACGCCTCCTCAACTGAAATGTGGGAGAATGTGATAGGTTTAACCCTGGAAAGCGTGAGAATTGTAAAAGAAGGGGATTATCATAAAGCAGGTTCTGCCTTATTGGTATTTGGTAAAGAAAAACGCATCGTTTCCATAAGTCCCCTGGACGGACTCGTTATTGATTATTACGAAGAAGATTAAATCCTGCAAGGAATGAACAGAACTTCCGGAAGAATTAAATCACTTTTATATGGTTTTTCGTTCACAGGGGCTTATGTTTTGATTCACAGGGTACTCCTCTACCTGGCGCATCTTCCGGAAGATTATTGTTATTTTCATTTCCATGAGAGTAATTTTATTCAGGACTTGTTCCTCGACCAAATGGGACATTCAGAGCCTTATGGATTTCCTTTTATTCTCTTAAGTGCCGGTTTTTTCCTAATCGGATATATACTCTCAAAACGAAAAGATTCCCGAAATTAAACTAATGAAGGAACTTCTCTTATTTGAGAAGTTCCATAGCCTCCTGAATGGAGATGATTTCGTTTTTAAAGGTAGCAATGATAAACGCGTCTGTATAGCCTTTGTCTTCCAGATCTTTTCTCAATTTTTCAGCAGCATCTAGTCTGGAAAAATCTCCTCCCGCAGTGTAACGGATGCTTCCTGAGGCGGTAGTTTGTTTCTCGATGTTGGACAGATCTTTTACTTTCTCATCCATGGCTACTTCCTGACTGGCTTTTTTAAGAGGACCTAACTGCACCTTAAATACCAATAATTTTTTATCAATGGAGTTAAATGTTTTGGTCTCACTCATATCCTCTTTATAGCCTTTATCCATAGTAGCCTTCGTCTGACTCATAGGAATACGTTTACCGCCCTGATAAGCAGTCACAAATGCGTCGCTATAACCTTGAACCACAAGATCCGCACGAACAGCAGCAGCGTCTTCAATGGTCTTATAGCCTTTGGTTACATAACGGTAAACGTTCTCACCTGTTTTTAGTTCCAATACACCAGCACTCGTGTTAAATACTTTTGTGGAAATCTTGTTTCTGAACGCACCTAACTGCACACGGTAAACAACATCTTCTTTTGTAAACTGGCCAACTTCTTCAGGAAGAACGGAACCGACTGTACCGGAAGTCGTCGTGGTATCTCCACCCACATTTAAATTCATAAGATCTGCAATTTCGCTCGCCAGGAGTTTTTCAAGCTCTGTTTCAGGTACCTGAACAATCTCCTTGCCCTGAATTCTCGAAATTCCTGCTCCTTTGCTTCCTGTTGTTCTAAACTCATCGCGACGTTTGATGGCTGTACTTAATTTATCGTAAGTTCCGCTGGTATAAACAACCGTTGTTCCATCATCAAGTGTCATGGTATTGATATCACCTATACTCAATAAAAAGGCAAGTTCGTCAGAAGGTATAGATCCGGTATACCTTACCAACTCAACTGTGAAGTTTTCTTTCTTTTCTTTTGGTTTTTTAGTTACCGTAGCATAGATATTGCCTGTGTATTCGGTTGTTCTGTCTGTCGCCAGTGTATCGTTCAGATACTGCGCGTACCAGGCAGCCCAATACTCGTCAGTTTGCCCAACTCCACGTGCATTTACCGGAACACCGGCAGCCGTGGTTAATTCATCGTCTCTGTAATCAGGAATACCGTCATTGTCGCCGTCCAATGGACAACCACGTTCGTCTACTTTGGCTCCCACCGGTGTACCCTGGCAGGCATCACTCATGTCCGGAACACCATCCTGATCTGTATCCTCTGTATCAATTGCCAACCAGGAATCATTACTCAGGGTATCTCTGAATCTGGCAGATCTTGGTTTACGTTTTGAGATAAGATCGTATTGAAGTGAAAAGGAGGTATACGTAAAATTATCTTTACGTTTTGTTCCCGAACGATCGCCTATGCTTTTGTTTGAGATTCCGTCAATATAGTCAGTTGTTGAGAAATAATATTGAAAATTCAATTTAAGATCTATCCTGTCAGTTACTTTCATAACTACTCCCGCTCCTACCGGGAAAGCCCAGGCGCGTTCCTGATATTTACCAAAACCATCTTTGTTTAATTCGCGAATATCACTTTCATAGGTGTAATCGCGAACCAGATCCTGAGCATTTTGAGCTCCCGGAGAGCCTTCCGCGCGATCTTTTATGCTTCCATCACTCCAATAGTAGTAGGTATTACCATTTTTATCCTTTAAATCGGTTTTACTCAAAAATTCAAAACCGTAAGCACCAAAACTCACGAAAGGCCTTACTTTGTAGGCATCCGGAATAAGATTTCCAAAGTCGTATAACAAGTTTATTCCACCAGCTCGAATTTCTGAACTAAAGTTTTCATTTCTGTTATTCAATCGCTCGTTACCTCCTAATTTTCCAAAAAGGACGTTAAAGTCTACCTGCAGGTAACGGGTGAGACGCTGAGAAATTGCCAGATCAAAGGCCGGACGTCCCATAGTCGGAACCTGAAAATGTCTTTGGTAAAGATCTCCGTTAAAGCCCATTCTGCCCATTCCCAGACTGATTTTTGGCTTGAGGCGCTGTTCTGCATTGAAAGCACTGTCAGAGGAGAGTTCTTCCGCTGCCAGGATGCCGTCGCCATGACCTCCTAAAGCATATCCGCCATTTGTGAATGTTGGGATAGTCCAGGGATTTAACAAATAAAAAACAGAATCTCCAATATCCGGACCTTTATAAAAGTCTATAGGTTCAGGTTCTAAAACATAGTAGCGCTGAAGTTCATCCGGACTCAGGCTGTCAGGTGGAGTTCTACGGATTATACTGTCAGGTCTCAAAATCACAGGAACTTCCACCGTGGAGGTATTAGGCTTCAAAGTGTCGGGTGGACTGACGTTTCCATTATTCTTCAACGAATCTAAAATTGGCTTTGGCGCTTCGTTCTCCTTTTGTTTCAGCGAATCAATAACTTGTGGCTTAGGTTTTAAAGAATCTGCCGGAGCAACCAGTTTCTTCGCCGTATCCTGAACAACCGGTGCTGTTGTTGGGGTTGGTGGTGCAGTGATTGTTGACGAATCAGGTTTTTGAACAGGAATTTCAACCGGAATAGCAGGTTTTGCAGTGTCCGGAGGAAGACTTATCGTTTTAACAGTATCCTTCGCTGCAGCTGGTCTGGTTGTATCCTGGACGATCACTGGTTTTGGTACTTCCGGTTCTACACTGCCAGATGGATTCAGAATATCGAGTAAAGCCTTATCCCTGATACTGTCTTGAATTCTTTGATTTCTCAGACTGTCGAGGCGCGATTGATTTAAAGGATCCGTCTGTGAACGAACAGAAACTGAAACAAGTAGTATTGCAAGAAGAAAAAGCTTCTTCATAAAACGATTTAGTGGTAATTTAGTCGATGTAAAAATAGCCTTTTTTTTTATTTAAACCACTTTTGATTTGTAATCATAAGCGCCTCCTGAACTGTAATTCGTTTACCC
>CAZMHW010000282.1:0-5389 GCA_964566105.1 uncultured Akkermansia sp. | reverse complement strand
GCTCAAATCCGTGCCCTCTTAATGCTTCTTCAATAACGGAACGCTGATCGCTGCTAATGTCCTTCGGTAAAGTGACCTCACCCATAATAATACTCTCGGGTTCCAGCCCAAGTTTGGTAAACTCATTCTTCACCACCGAGATGCAGCGATTACAAACCATATTTTTGACATAGAGTTTCATATCATAAAAGTACCCAAGATTTTTCATTGGCAAAAGGTAAATTAAATTAACAATCTGTTTATTTAAACTTAAAGGCTAATTCCTACATTTCCTTTTTTGTGTCCTTTCTCCACGTAAGCGTGCGCTGCAGCAATGTCCGCGAGAGGATAAGTCCTGTCGAGAACTGCTTTGTATTTTCCCGCTTCAATTAATTCCTTTAAAAAAAGGATCGCCGCTTTGTCGTGACTGATGACACCGGTGAGTACTTTTTGTTTGCTGGTTTTAGAAATCCATAAACCCTGCATCATTTCCGGTAAGCCCGCTGCACTTAAAATCATCGTTCCGTTTTGGCTCAGTGATTTCTGGGCGCGTGACACTTTTACTGAATTCACCGCGTCATAAATCACATCGTAGGTTTCCGCGTTTTTAAAAACGTCTTCTTTTGAATAGTCGATGACCTTGTCTGCACCCAGAGATTTTACCAAAGCGGTATTCGCCGTACCGCAAACGGCTGTCACCTCCGCGCCCAAGGCTTTTGCCAATTGAACCGCCGCGCTTCCAACCGCTCCTGACGCGCCAACTACCAGTACTTTCTGACCCGCTTTGATTCCTGCTTTTTTAATAAAATGCAAAGCTGTAACGGCTCCAAAGGGAATAACCGCTGCTTCCTGATGGCTAATGGCCGAAGGTTTCAGGGCTACTGATCCTGTTTCGGGAACACAAAGGTATTCCGCGTAAGCGCCAAAACGCATGTCGGTGTGACCAAATACAGAATCACCTGCCTTAAAGTTTTTTACGTCCGCGCCAACGCTTTCTACTACGCCAGAAAAAACACTTCCCAGAACCGTAATTTTTGGTTTTAACAGTCCAAATATAAATCTGGCTGCAAAGGGATCTGCTTTGCGTAAACGCCAATCGCCTGAATTAACGGCCGTGGCGTGGATCCTGATTAAAATTTCGTTTTGTTTCGGTGCGGGCTTTTCAACTTCTTTGATGCTGAGCACTTCCGGTGGACCGTACTGTGTGTAAACTGCTGCTTTCATTGTTTTCATTTTGTTTTTTTATTTTTTGTGGATTAATAATTTAATTGGGGTTTTATGGTTTTAATTCTCAGTGCAAAGTAGATGGCCAGGAAAATGTCAATGGTCAGGCAGAAAATATCGTGCAAGATCAATCCGATGACGGTAAACACCACACTCCGCTTGTAGCCCAGGTAGGCCAGCCAGAAGAAAAAGGCCGCGCCGCCAATGGTGAGTGGAAGTGACCGGACGTCTTTGGAAGAAAATCCGAGATAAATAAATGCGATGCAGGCCAGGATCATGGCACCGGTTAATTTCTTTTCTACTTTCCTGAAGAGTTCCAGAAAAAGAATGATGGCGAGTGTTAAGGCAAAGCCTATGTAAAAGTCTTTCATTTTGTTTTTGTTTTTGAGGTTTATGTTTATTTTTTTAGTGTTGATTTAATCTGATGCCTACACCCAGTTCTAAGGATACGTCGGCCAGATTCCCGTCCACCGCGTTCAAATCAACGGTCTTTGCAGGATAAGGATAGAGGGGAATGTACATTCTGTAACTGAGAAAATATTTTTTCCTGCCGAGCTTAAGGTTATACATAAGTCCCAGGTCCGGACTCCAGGTGGCGGAGCTTACACTCACCTTTTCAAACTCAGGATTATTCAGGGTTTCACGGTAGCTTTCGTATTTCAGGCCCATCAGCATACTCAGTGTGTGAATGCTCCTTTTGGTATAACGTGAAGTTCCCATTCCGAATTTCTGAGTGAAGGTGTGGTTATTGGTACTTTCTATGTAGTTGAACTTCCGCAGGAATAAATTATTCTCCTTCCACGAGGTGTAGGCAATCAGGCTCATTCTTTTTGTAATACCAAGTTGTATAATGTTACTCAGGCTCATGTCTACAATGGGCAGCGGCGAAATACCCAGACCCGGCTCTATGCTGAGTCTGGAGTTCTTCTTTTCCGGAGCGGCGGGCTTTTCATTTTGTGAGAAAGAACGCAGTGCTACAAAAACAAGGATGACAAAGATGATTTGACTGGATTTCATGTGATGTATATTTTTGGTTATTTATTCTGGAAATAAAAGTCCAGGCTTTTTTCAATGTTTGGATTTTTTGAACCGTTGTGGTTCAGTTGAGGCACGGAATTTTTGAGCAATTTTATTCCGGGATACTGCGTGTTTAAGCGTCTGTAAAACGCTTCAAAAGGCGCCTGCATACGGCCGCTGTTTTCCTGTTCGCCAATGCCCAGGAACACCAGTTGGTCCCGCGTTTGTCTATCTTCTCGGTTCTCTGCTTCGTAGCGGAGAATAAGTTCATTGTCGCACCACAAAGAAGGACTCAGCAGGAGATAGTTTCCGAACACCGCATTGTGTTTGGTAAAAGCATACGCGCCAAACAAACCACCGAAGGAATGTCCCAGGATCACGCGGCTTTTCCTGCTGGTATCCGCGCCGAAATCAGATTGAATTTTGGGAATCAATTCTTTTTCAAGGAACTCCATAAACAAAGGAGAACCGCCGCCCTTGTGATCTCCTTTGGATGGCGTGTAATCCACCGCCCGGTCGTGACCGTAACCGATACTCACCACCAGAACATTTTCGGTCGCGTATTTTTCACTTAACTTTTTGCAGTGGTAAGCCACCACATTAAAATTATCCTCTCCATCCAGCACATACATGGACTGGTATTTTTTGTGTTGCGGATCGTACTGTTCCGGCAGGGCCACCTTTATGGTATAGGAAGCGGAATTACTGCGGGACGCTATCGTAAATTGTTGCACGGAAGCAGGGGCGCTGATCTTTTTTTTGCAGGACAGGGTCAGCACTAAAAGCAGTACGAGCGGGAGGAGGGTGTTGCGCCCTATTCTTTTGTTGAGCAGAACAAGGATTTGGTGAAGTGTTGATTTCATTTTTTGTTTTTTTTAATTATGTTTACATTGTTTATATACTGAACAGTGTTTAGTAAAAGGGCAAAAAAATTTTAGACTTTAATTCTGGCTAAAAAATTTTCCCAGGTATTTTTCATATGCTCCTCTGCCTGTGTTTTGGTTAAGCCCATGGCCTCGTAACTCTTATTGACAAACAGAGTCGATAAGCCGTGCGTAATTCCCCAGATCTCCAGGCGCAATTCCATTTCATTGGAACCTTTGATCATCTTCTTATTCAGACATTCTACCACCGTATCCTTTAAAAAGCCTACGGCATTTCCATGCTTTTGCATCCGGTCGGTTTTTTTAAACTCCGTCATAGGCGAACTATGCAGGAACATGAGATTAAAACACTGTGGATTTTTAGCATTAAACTTAAAATACACGTGTCCCATCTGTCTCAAACGTTCAAACGGATTCTGGATTTTGGCCACATCACTGTAGGCATTCACCAGTTTTAAAAAACATTTCTTTTGAATGTCAAAGAACAGCGCGTCCTTGTCCTTATCGTATAAATAAATAGTTGCCGGACTGTATTCTATCTTTTTAGCGATCTCGCGCAGCGAAGTACCCTCGTAGCCTTCCTCCAGAAACATCTCAAACGCGACATCTATGATCCGTTTGCGCATTTCCTCTTTCTCTCTTTCTTTTCTCTCGGTAATTCCCATGAGTGTTTTAAATTAACACTGCAAATATACTGAACACTGTTCAGTAAATAATACCTAAAATAGAAATTTAACAGATTAGCGAGATAAGTTACTGATAATCAGACTGTAAATTTCAATTAAAGCCAGGCGAATTCAGGTTTTGAAAAACGGCCTCCCCTATTTTCCTGTAAAATACTGGCAAAGATGCAGGTCCTTAAGCGGACACGCGCCCGTGTGTGCCCGGATAATATGGGCCGTAAGAATCAAGGCAGATACGGTGATAAGCAAAGTATGCGCCCGAATGGTTTTCATAATAAAGATCTGCGTGGCAAGCATCATTAAAATGCCCCTTCTGCTTTTTAAAAACGCGGATACCTTGTCACTTAATTTTTTCATT
The DNA here is from genome assembly GCA_964566105.1 of uncultured Akkermansia sp. GTDB lineage: Bacteria > Bacteroidota > Bacteroidia > B-17B0 > Aurantibacillaceae > Aurantibacillus. Next base: position 1,244 of record CAZMHW010000282.1, on the reverse strand, counting down.
TTTTCCTCTGTCAGATGAACGATACAAAGGTAAGGAAAGATTTCTTCTTTTTGGTAGGATCTTGAGTGGTGGCTGGTAGATAAATACAATTTAAGGTTCCTCCACAAGAACGAGAAACCTTGGAGCCAATCCTCCCCTATTTATTCTTTTATCAATTTAAAAGTCCTTTGTGAAGTGGAATTTTGAATCTTCAAAAAGTAAATACCGCTTTCAAATGAAGTCATATCAATTTCATGCCCCTCCGACACGTTACTACAGAAATAAACTTTCGCTCCAATAGTGTTATACAGACACAACTGGAGATCGTTGGGTTCAAACTTAAATGACAAATGGACTTTGTCCGAACTCGGATTCGGGAAAATAGTAAGAGGGGGATCGGTACCGTCTAAGTCTAAAAGACCATTTAGGTTCGAGTAATTACAAGGTTTGTTAGTGAACTGAATTTGCCCGAAAGTACTATCTTGATAACACAGAAATTCATCTATATAATCTCCATCGCTTGAGGTGTCATTAAAAAAATTAAATAAATAAGTGGTACATCCAAAACGTTCTAAAATTGTAGCAGTATAGGTGTAAGGGTTATTATAATAAGTGGTTTGATAGTGTACAAAAAGTTGCTTAAGATTATGGCCATTTACCACTTTATGATTGACTGAATCGACCGTTACGGTATATGTTTTCCCATTTGTGAGGTTGTTATGCCAACTATGCCCCGGCTGAACATTAAAATTGTAAAGTATTTGCCAGTTTTGACTGGTTATATTATTCTTGACAAATACCGTATCACCTTTTTGTTTAAAATAAGTGGACCCGACAAAATGTCCAAAATTAAGTTGGTTAAAAAAACGATAGTGTTCAATGTAAAGCATAGTATCAAGACCAATAACGGCTTTGCCAATATACTTTATCTTCTCATTGATGATTGAATAGGGCAAATTGTTATAAAACGAATAGTGCCACTCTGCTCCCGGTGGACAGAATATGATCTGCGCTTTTGATTCAATTAAAAACTGAACAAATAGAAAAAGGGGTAAAAGTCTTTTCATGGTTTTAGGTCTAAGGGTGCTAATCTAAGTTACAAAAAAAGAAGCAAATAGATACAAACTAATTTTGAAAACCTTAAACAAGGAATACATACCCTATAACAACAATATTTTGCCTTTCCAGGATTCTTAATTCTACACCGTCCTGAAGTAAGTTGGCACAAAAAGTTAATATATCTTAGGACTTTAGATAAGAAAGAC
>CAZMHW010000281.1:4387-5412 GCA_964566105.1 uncultured Akkermansia sp. | reverse complement strand
TCTTTGTGCTGGCCTTCAATGGAATCAACGCCAAATAAATTTGTACCAAAACTTACAACTGAATCTAAAAAACCTTCTTTTGTGCTGGTTAGTGTATCTGCATAACGTTTTAAGTCCACCTTCAACACATCACCATGCTTGCCTACCTCCTCACTTAGTGATAAAAAAAAGTCGTGGTAGAGGGCATTCTCTTTATAACCTCGCCAAGGATTGAAATCAATTATAACTGCTTTGTCCAGCCTTTTTAACTCATCTTTCATCATTTGAAAGAAGGATGTTTTACCTGAACCCCAGTCACCATTTATACCTATTGCGAATGACCTTTCGCTATGAGTATTCAGTAGCTTCCGAGCGAGTTCTTCTGCCTCCTTCCTTCTTCCTAATCCATCAATTCCGTCCTCATTTAGTGGTTCATCAAGAATAAAAGGAGTCTCTTTTGGAGCAATCTCCTTTTTAATCTTTCCTTCAAACCATTTATTTTTTTGTTCTCGTACCCACTTAAAATTTGAAATTTTTATAAAGTGAGCAAAAACAAAGGGTAAAGCTATAATGTCTGTGTAGTAGAATGGCAATAATTCAAATTTCTCAAATTGCCATGTAGATGAAATATTTCGATAATAGTAATAACCCATAAGAACTATTGAATAAATCAGGAGATTAAAATTATCAATGAGATACCCTCTATAGATTCTATTAACTCCAATTATTACTATAATTAAGGCAAAGAAGCCTGAAACAGAATCCAATAAGAGACTTTGGTTGATTTGAGAAATATATGGAACAATCAAATTTTCATTAAACCACTCTTCCAATTGATTATGAAATGAAACTATACAAAATATTAAAATGCAAAGAATGACATTACGTGCCCTATAAAGCTTAAATTCAATATTATTGACTAAATTCATTATTGACTTCATAAAAGGTAATGATTGTTTCCTTGATTGGTTGGATTTTCTGTAATTAATGGAATTTCATTCGTAATATTCAAAACAGATTTTTTTCTTTCTAAAGCATTCCAAATG
>CAZMHW010000281.1:1399-4377 GCA_964566105.1 uncultured Akkermansia sp. | reverse complement strand
ATTGAAAAACACCCCTATCCAAGTTAATTGGTGAAGCATTCCAAATGATTCATTGCCTGAACACTAATCCGCTCTTCATCATAAAATGATTTATACTTTGCTCCTTCAACTTCACAATCTATTGCTTTTTGAAAGTCTCCTACCGAACTGTAAAGACAAGCTTTTGCATCGTAATAATTTTGTGATTTAATTATATCAATAGCATTATTTATATGTACAAGTAAAGCACTTGTGTCAAGCTTAGTATTTAGTTTTTTGGACAACACATGTAGCCAAACATAATTATTTAGGATGGCAGAAAAATTCGGCCTTAACTCAATCGCTTTCTCATAATAAAACTTGGTCTTATCAAGATTAAAGTACTTTTTTTCGAAATTGAATAAACAGCCCTGTAGTCCATAGTAGTATCCAAGTATATCATTTAATGTCCAGCTTTTTATGTACTGCTTTCTATTGAAGTCATCAATTCTACCGTAATGAAATACATCTTTCTCATTCAGATACTCCTTACCATCAGTGGCATCCCAACAGAAATATTCCCCAGATGGTTTATGCCATCTCAAATAAATATGTTTTGGAGTTTGTGCCATAAAAATTGGAAGGTCTAGCATTTGCGCAATTCCAACATAAATTTCACAATATAAATCACAATCAATTAGGCGACATTTTTCTAATGGATTCAAAGTCCAGTAGGCGGATCTGGAGTTATTTCCAAAGTTTACCTGAAAGTACGTTTTCATAACAGGCCTCTTTTTAAATGCCAAACTCAGATAGTCAAACTCTATATCTTGTGAATCTGTATGAAACAAAAAACCAAATTCCGTGAATGTGCTATCAATTATCTTCAGTACTGATATTGCATCCTCAGTACTTAGTTCTTTTAGTGATTTGTTTGGGAAAGCTTTTTTGATTCGGTTAGCTGCACATTCCATCAATTGTTTACAAACTGCAATCTCTTTTCCTTTTTTACCGAAAATGTTTTCGTCAAGTTTTAATAGCTCGAAGGTAATAGTAGATTCAAACGGCAAATAACTTAATGCCTTAATTTGTGACAGTATCTCTAGCTTAATTACACATAAGCTGAATGCAAGGATTATTTTCCTTTTCATAAACGTGAAATCAAATGATACAATAGTTACTTGTGGTATGGGTTGTATAAAATAAAGGTAATAAATTTCGAATAAAATGCAACGAATAGTAGTTTGGCTTCCTGTGTATCACCAAACTGGGGGCAGTGTCTCACTAAATTCTCTGAAAAACGAAATTATTTGTATCTATATGTAAACCAGTGTTTTAAAAACTAATTATCCGACAACAAATACTTACAAACGCTTTTATCCGAATGTAAATAAGTAAATACCGAATAAAGTTTTGTTCCCACCGCAACTTTGCATCGTCGATTCGAAGTAACGCGGTTTGAATTCAGATTTCGGGTTGATAACAAAAAAACACAGAGACACGAAGTCACAGGGACACGGAGAAAATATGCTCATTGCCTCAAGGCCTCAGGATCTCTGAATTAAAAAAGAAAAGTAAAACAATTAAAAAAACAAAGTTATGATGAACATTAAAAATCACGTACAATTAGTTGGACGTTTAGGTGCAAACCCAGAAGTAAAAGTATTAGAGAACGGTAACAAATTAGCCCGCTTTAACATCGCAGTAACAGAGACATACAAAACAAAAAATGGTGAAAAGGTAACAGACGTTCAGTGGCACTCGATCGTAGCATGGGGACAACTGGCAGGTATAGCTGAAAAGATCCTTTCCAAAGGTACACAGGTAACAATAGACGGTAAATTGTTTAACCGTTCGTATACCAACAAAGAAGGTGTAAAACGCAACAGCACCGAAATTGTAGCCAACGAATTATTTGTGTTTCATAAACAAGCACAGGTAGCTTAATTATTAAAGCCGCAGATCCGATAGCTAGCGGATTCACAGATCACACAGATTGAAACAACGTTCTGTAGGATCTGTGTAATCTGTGGCAAAAAGTAAAGTAAAAAACAGACGCTGATCAAACGGATCAAGAAATAAATATCTGCGCAATCAGCGAAATCTGTGGCAAAAAAAGGAGTATTGCTCAGTGCCTCTGTGTCTCAGAGCCCTCCGTGTTGAAAAATAAAAAAGTAAAACAATTAAAAACAAAGTTATGATGAACATTAAAAATCACGTACAATTAGTTGGACGTTTAGGTGCAAACCCAGAAGTAAAAGTATTAGAGAACGGTAACAAATTAGCCCGCTTTAACATCGCAGTAACAGAGACATACAAAACAAAAAATGGTGAAAAGGTAACAGACGTTCAGTGGCACTCGATCGTAGCATGGGGACAACTGGCAGGTATAGCTGAAAAGATCCTTTCCAAAGGTACACAGGTAACAATAGACGGTAAATTGTTTAACCGTTCGTATACCAACAAAGAAGGTGTAAAACGCAACAGCACCGAAATTGTAGCCAACGAATTATTTGTGTTTCATAAACAAGCACAGGTAGCTTAATTATTAAAGCCGCAGATCCGATAGCTAGCGGATTCACAGATCACACAGATTGAAACAACGTTCTGTAGGATCTGTGTAATCTGTGGCAAAAAGTAAAGTAAAAAACAGACGCTGATCAAACGGATCAAGAAATAAATATCTGCGCAATCAGCGAAATCTGTGGCAAAAAAATGGAGTATTGCTCAGTGCCTCAGTGCCTCAGAGCCCTCCGTGTTGAAAAATAAAAACAATTAAAAAATAGAAATCATGAATGCAATCAACCGAGTACAATTAACAGGAAACTTAGGAAACAACCCTGAAATCAGAACATTTGAAAACGGAAATAAACTAGCCCGTTTCTCTATGGCTACCAAAGAAGAATACACGACCCGTAGCGGTGAAAAATCTTCAGACACCCAATGGCACTTTATTTCGGCCTGGGGTAAAATAGCAGAGAAAATTGAGGCGGAATTAAAAAAAGGAAGCTTTGTAAGTG
>CAZMHW010000281.1:0-1389 GCA_964566105.1 uncultured Akkermansia sp. | reverse complement strand
TTGAAGGGAGACTGGTAACTCGCAATTACACCGATAAAAACGGTCAGAAAAAGTATGTTACCGAAGTGGTGGCCAACGACCTGGTGTTAAATCAAAAGGCGGACTAGTTGGGTTAAACAGGTGAACCACCGCGTGAAAACGGTGGTTCATTTTTTAAATTTTGGTGATGTCCAGTTTTTTAAGCTCCGGGTTAATTTTGCTGATACCTAACACTACCAGGATGGTCATACCCCCACCAAACACAATGGAAGGAACAAGTCCCAGGAAACGTGCCGCCAAACCACTTTCAAAAGCGCCAATTTCGTTGCTGCTGCCTACAAAAATGTTATTGATGGCGCTAACCCGTCCCCGCATGTTGTTGGGAGTCATGAGTTGTAGAATACTGTGACGGACTACAACGCTCACATTGTCGAAAGCTCCGGTCATAAAAAGCATTGCGCAGGCTAACCAGTAATTGGTGGAAATGCCAAACAAAATGGTAAACACACCAAAGGCAATTACCGACCAGATGAGAGCCACACCGGCTTTTTTAGAAGGAGGGTAAGCTGTCATGACAAAGGCGGAGATCACCGCGCCAATGGCGGGTGCGGTACGCAATAGTCCGTAAGCCTCTGGACCCAGGTGTAACACCTTGTCAGTAAAGGCGGGGATGAGAACCACCGCGCCGCCAAACAGCACGGCAAAAAGATCCAGCGAAATAGCACTGAGCACCATTTTGGTTTTAAATACAAAACGGATGCCCACTTTCATGCTGTTGAGCAGGCTTTCTTTTTCCGTCCGGTGTTCAGGTGCTCCCTGGTTTTTAATTCTTAGGATGAGAATAACCGAGATGCTAAATAAAAGCACTTCTATCAGGTGACACCACTGTGCGTTAAGCGTGTTGTTGTAACCGTAAATTAAACCGGCCATAACAGGACCAAGAATAGCGCCGGTATGCCAGGCACTGCTGTTCCAGGTGGCCGAAGTGGTGTAGTCTTTGCGGTGTATAAGTTGACTTAAAAACGGATTGGTAGCCGCGCCAATAAAAGCACGGATAATTCCAAAGAGAAAGACTACAGCGAACAAAGAACCCATGCCAAAGGATTGCAGAAAGCGAAACACAGGCTCGGCATTAAAATACAAAAACACGGCACCCATCAGTAATAAAACCGTGCAGGTGAGGATGATCTTCTTTTTGTGAATGAGGTCTACAAAGTGCCCGCTGAAAAAAGAAGTGGCGATAAACGGAATGGCCTCAGCCAAACCTATCATGCCCAGAATGAGTTCGTCTTTAGAGTATTCGTAATAAATCTGAAGGTAGATGGTGCTGAACTGCATCTGAATAGCGAGGGTAAGAAACAATCGGAGCAGGATAAAAAGACGGAAGTCCTTTATTTTAAAAATCTGGAG
>CAZMHW010000280.1:0-5417 GCA_964566105.1 uncultured Akkermansia sp. | reverse complement strand
CAATAACGGAATAGCAGGTATTAGCTAGTGGATTTACAACGACAGAGGGAAATGCAGTTCCGTTACTCCAAGTGTAGGTGTTGGCACCAGACGCGGTCATATTTAGTGAGTTACCAAGGCATACAGTACTCGGCCCAGTTATGGTAATGGTTGGAGATGGTGCAACGTAAACGTTTGTGAAATTAAACCCTATTATTGCGTTTGAGCTGTTTAGGGCAACACAACCAATAGAGTAATTACCTGAACAAGGTAAACTCAATACCACAGAACTGGAGGTGCCTGTAATTGCAGGGCCTCCGCCACAGGGATAACTTGCGTAAGACCAGGAATAGCTGGTGGTTCCGGCTACAGTGTTTGTAATTGTACAGGTTACCTGATTAACACCGGTAAAACATTGAATGGAAGGAGTGCTGGCGATCGTTAATTGAGCTTTGGAATCAAGCGCGTTAGATAGTCCTAACGTTAACAAAAAGCCACAGATTAATTTTGAGTAGTTTTTTTTCATGTGATTTTTTTTAGTTAATAAATAAAAAGTACCAAAAGGAAAAGAACATAGGATCAAAAGAACCTCCTCTCTTTTACCTGCGAAACACGCCACAGGAGAGAGGAGGTGGAAAAAAATCTTTCCCCGTATCCAGGGAAAGATGAAATGTTTATTTTTCGAGAATTACTTTTTGATGACTTGTAACTGAGCCGGATTCGAAACGAACAATGTAAGTACCGTTGGAATATGAACTCAGGTCAAGTGTTTTGCTGTCTGTAAAGCTTCCATTCATCAATTCTCTGCCTAAAAGGTCGTACACTTTAAAATTGATCTTATTTACACCATTACCTTGAAGCACTATGTGTCCCGAACTTGGATTAGGATACATGCTAATTTCAACGCTGGTAGTATGTTGGTCAATACCTGTGCAATTCATCACATACACTACAATAACATTGCTGTTGCTGCATCCATTCGCTCCGGTACCGCTTACGGTATAAGTAGTCGTAACGCTTGGAGAGATCACGATGTTGGCTCCGCTGCCTCCATTACTCCAACTGTAGCTTACAGCGCCAGTAGCAGTTAGGGTAGTAGTGTTTCCCGGACAAAGTGTGCTGTCGCTGTTAAAGATGTTTATGCTAGGTCGCGGATTTACAGTAACACTCACTGTTTTTGTATTTGAACAAATACCATTGCTTCCTGCTACACTGTAAACGGTGTTTACAGCAGGGCTTACCACAATTACACTGGCGGTTGATCCTGTATTCCAGGAGTAACTGTTGGCACCTGAAGCAACTAAAGTAACAGCCGATCCATAGCAGATAGTAGTGTTACCGCTAATATTAACAGAAGGCGAAGGAGCTACGCTTACACATTTTACAGCCGAACCAAGACAACCTTGTGCACTGCTTCCCATTACTGTGTAACATGTACTTACAGAAGGTGAAATTGTAATAAGTGGTGAATTGGATCCGTTACTCCAGGTATAAGTATTTGCACCTGAAACCAGCAAATTGGCACTGCTTCCGGCACACATTACAGCGTTGCCACTCACATTGATAACTGGGTTTGCGTAAATGGTAATACATTTTACGGTTTTGCTGATACAGCCGTTGTTATTAGATCCTGTAACGGTATAACAGGTGCTTACTGAAGGGCTTACAACTATGTTAGCTCCTGTTAAACCAACTGGTGACCAGGTATAAGAAGAGGCTCCACTTGCGCTTAACGTCGCTGTGTTTCCTGCACACATTGCGTTATAGCCACTAACCGTAATGTCAGGTGAAGGAACAACGGAGAAACAACTCAGTGCGGAATTCGTACAGCCGGAAGCGTTGGTTCCTATAACAGTATAACAACCGCTGATACTTGGTGTTACTGCTACAACAGAACCCGTTAAGTTTCCTGGCAGCCAGGTGTATGTGTTTGCGCCTTGAGCGGAGAGAGTGCCCGGATTTCCTGAACAAAAGAATCCACCACTGCTGGTAACAATTGGTTTTGGAAGAATCTGAACGCAGATAGAGTTAAGGCCAACACAGCCGTTTACATTAGTACCAACTACTGTATAGCAAGTGCTCGCACTAGGAGTCACAGCCACTACCGCACCTGTAAGGTTTCCTGGTAACCAGGTATAACTTTGAGCGCCATTAGCAAACAAGGTAGTGGTAGAGCCCGCGCACAAACTGGTAATGCCTGATGCGGTAATTGTTGGACCTGTTTGAACACTCATACATTTTACCGCCGAACTGATACAGCCATTGGCATTAGTACCAATCACCGTGTAACAACTTGCTACAGACGGAGAAACTGAAAGTGTAGACCCAACTGTATTGGATGGGAACCATGTGTAACTTTGCGCACCAGTAGCTGTTAGGGTAGTAGGGGCGCCGGCACAGGTAATGTTATTTCCAAGAATGCTAATGCTTGATGAAGGAAGCACTGAGAAACAACTGGTTGCAGTGTTTGTACAATACGAGGAGTTCATTCCTATTACGGTGTAACACATACTGGCTGTTGGAGTAATAACAATATTAGCGCCGGTAAGATTAAATGGTGCCCAGGTATAGCTGGTGGCTCCACTTGCTGACAAGGTATAACTGCTTCCCGCACAAGAAGAACCCGGCGTACCAAAAGTTGTGATAGTTGGTTTAGGATTAACAGTAATACATTTTAATCCGGATCCGGCACATCCATTGGCAGTAGTACCTATTACGGTATAACACGTACTCACACTTGGTGAAACCACGATAGAGTTTCCGGTTTGATTTCCAGGTAACCAGGTATAGGACTGAGCTCCGCTTGCGCTCAGGGTGGTGCTGGCGCCGGCACAAAGTGCTGTGCTTCCGCTTACACTTAAATTACCTCCTTGAATGTTTACACATATAGAGGTGGAGTCGTCACATCCAAAACTATTTTGCCCAAAGACTGCGTAACAGCCATTGGCAGTTGGTGTAATGGCAATGCTTGATCCGTAATAAATACCTGAAGGGGTGAGCCAATAATAGGTATTGGCACCTGAAGCGCTTAAAGTCGTACTGCTTCCTGCGCATACCGATGTGTTACCGGAGACGGATACAACCGGACTTGGTGAAACAGTAATACACTGAATAGCATAACTAAGACCTGAACATCCTGAACCAACCAATGTATAACAAGTGTTGGCAGTAGGCGTAACGATAATGCTGGTCGAATTAGAACCGCCCGGATACCAGGTATAGTTGGATGCGCCTGAGGCGTATAAAGTAGTGTAAGAACCGGAACAAATGGATGCGTTCCAGGGAGTAATAGATGCATTGGAGATAGGTAGCACGTTTACGCATGTAAATCCGTAACCGCTGCATCCGGAGCCGTTTGAGCCGGTTAATGTGTAACACGTATTTACAGTAGGTGAAACCACCACCACGCTACCGGTTAATCCTCCTGGTTGCCAGGTATAGGAAGTTTGACCACTGGCAACCAACGTAGCACTTGATCCGCTGCAAATTGAACTAGCGCCACTGATGTTGATAGTGCTCGAACTTCCAACGTTTACACAAATGCTGGCATAGCCATAACAGCCATTACTGGAAAGGCCGTAAGCACTATAGCAGGTACTGGCGGAAGGTGTAACAACTATCGATGGGCTCGCGATATTACCGGCGTACCATGTGTAGCTGGATGCCCCGCTTAATGTCAAGGTACTGCTTTGCCCCGAACAAATACTTGTATTTCCACTCACGGAAAGAACAGGAGGTGCATTTACAGTAAGGCATTTTACAGCATATCCCATACCGGAACAACCATAGCCCATTAGAGTATAACAGGTGCTCACAGACGGACTTACCACAATGCTGGTAGCTGTAGATCCACCGGGTAACCAGGTATAACTGCTGGCGCCAGAGGCGGTTAAATACGTGTAGGAACCTGCACAAATGCTGGAAGGACCGCTTATTGAAACACTTGGAGAGGATTGAACGTTGATACAGGCCGATCCGTAAGCGGTACCACATCCTGAGCTACCGACAACACTAAAGCATGTGCTAACGCTTGGCGTTAACACAACTGTAGATCCTGTAAAAGTACCCATACTGGTTAACCATGTATAAGTACTGGCACCTGAAGCACTTAAAGTTGCGCTGGACCCTGAACAAATAGATGTATTTCCGCTTATGGATACAGATGTGGAACCGCTTCCTACTGTAATACAACCCCCACCATATGCCATGCAGCCATTGGCACTGGCAGCAATTAAGCTATAACAAGTTGTCGCAGTTGGGGTTAAAACAACGGAAGAGCTGGTAAAGGTTCCATTGCTGGTATACCAGGTATAAGAGGAGGCCCCACTGGCGGTTAGTGTTGTACTATTTCCAAAACACACCGATGTATTTCCGGTAACAGCGAGCGTTGGTGGCGGTGTAATTGTAACGCACTTAACAGCTGAGCTAATGCATCCCGAACCTGATGATCCATATACGGTATAGCAGGTGCTGGAAGACGGCATCACGTAGAGACTGTCTCCTGTTATGTTTCCCGGCATCCAGGTATACGTATTGGCCCCGAAAGCGTGTAGAAAAACGCCTGTACCCGCACAAACCGCCTGGTTCGGCGAACTTGTAATACTTATAGGACTCGGACAGGTAACGGTTGCTGTTTGGGACGAAGAGTTAATTACCGTCAGGCTTCCGGAAAGAGCATAACAGGTTATGGTGTAAACACCACAGCAGGGGTAGCTTATCGAGGCGATCATTCCGTTTGAGAATGTACTTACAGATCCCACACAGGTGCTGGGCGATGTAATGGACCAGCTGTAAGAACTGGCACCCGGAGAACCTGTGGTAACGTAAGCCCAGGCAGTGTTTGTACCAACACTGTAGCACTGGCTTTGGGGACTTACTGTGAAATTAAGAGTCTGAGCTTTCAGACTTCCGGTACTCAGGATAAAACCTAGCAGGCAAAGAAAGTAGAGTGTTTTTTTCATAGTGTTGTGTTTTGGGTAATCGTTAGATTGGGATTAGTGTATTTTTGTTTATTAATTTAAAATAAAGAACGGTAAAGCTAATTTGAGAACTGAATGCAAATGTTTGGGGTCCATTAAAAGATTTGCACTCTTTCACATTTACACACGAAGTTAGTAAATGGTTGGGCTGAAAAAATGGCTGAAAGGCTTTTTGAAAGCCAAAAAGGGTGGCAAAAAAGCAAGAAGTATTTTTTACTCGCCAATCAAAAGTCTCCACTCATCAAAACGACTATTCTACCCCGGGAAACTGGAAATGTTAAATTTTAAAGATTTTTTAAAATAATTTGAAAGGATCGGCGTCCAGACCAACCGGAAAGAGTTTTCTGAATTCGGTCAGGTAATCCATTTTTAGTTCAACCGTCTCAATACTTTCTTCATGGGCCTTGGTTTTGCTTATAATCTCACCTCTGGGGTTAATAACCATGCTGTCTCCTGAAT
>CAZMHW010000279.1:0-5434 GCA_964566105.1 uncultured Akkermansia sp. | reverse complement strand
ACCTAACATATCTATTGCTTTACGATTTTTTTGCTTTACAATTTACAATGTCTCCTGATAGCTATCGGGATGTAAATTTGTAAATTGTCAATTAACTAGTGTTTTCCTTTATTCAATTTTTCAGTATACAACTCATTGTGTTTTAAGCCTGGTATTTTTTTAAAAGCAAGTACTTCAGGCGTCTGGCGTTTTGTAACATCAATACGTTTATCCATTTTTTCTACCAGCTTATCTTTTCCGTAAATAAATCCGTCCCTTTCAAAATCAGACTCCACAATTCTGTCGGTCAGGAAAATCGCTTCTTTCGGACAAGCCTCTTCACACAGACCGCAGAAAATACAACGCAGCATGTTGATCTCGTATTTGGAAGCGTATTTTTCTTCTCTGTACAAAGCCTCTTCACCCTTTTTACGTTCTGCGCTTTCCATGGTGATTGCCTCGGCTGGACAAGCCACAGCACACATACCACAGGAAGTACAGCGTTCAGCACCGTTGTCATCACGTTTTAAAACATGCCGGCCGCGGTAAACCGGAGCGTATTCACGCTGTTGCTCAGGGTACATGATAGTTGGACGCTTCTTAAAAAGGTGGCTGAATGTAATGACCATCCCTTTTACGATTGCCGGAAAATAAATTTTTTCTGCAAAGCTTTGCTCTTTGTGGGATACTACTTTGCTTCTGTTCGTTAGTTGCATGTTAATTCCTTTTTAAAATTGAATGTTTCCTCTCACAAATTCAACCACAACTGTAATTGCTAAATTTAAAAGAGATAAAGGCAGTAATGCTTTCCATCCTAAATTCATTAATTGATCGTAACGGAACCTCGGGATCGTCCAGCGAATCCACATAAACACCGAGATGAAAATTAAGGTCTTTGTAAAATAAGCGCCAAAACCAATCAGAGAAATAATCCATGACCCCTCCTGTAAACCAAGCGCAGTGTATAATTCGTGTGCAAATGGAAAATTGTAACCGCCAAAATAGAATCCTGCCATCACTGCAGAAGACACAAACATATTGATGTACTCTGCAAATAAAAATAAGCCAAGTTTAAAAGCTGAATATTCTGTGTGATACCCACCCACCAATTCTGTTTCACATTCCGCCAAATCAAAAGGGGCACGGTTAGTTTCAGCAAGTGCGCACACAAAAAAGATAATAAAACCCAGCGGTTGCCATACAATATTTGCAACACCCGCATCTTGTTGGGCAACTATTTCACTAAAACTCAGAGTTCCACCTGCTGTAATAATAAGCGCAATCAGAGCAATTCCCATTGCGAGTTCGTAACTGATCATTTGTGCAGATGAACGAATAGCTCCTAACAAGGAGTATTTGTTGTTTGAAGACCAGCCTCCGATCATGATTCCGTAAACACCAACAGAAGTAACGCCCAATAAAAATATTACACCAACATTCACATCTGCTATTTGCATCGGATAACTTACACCGTTAATCGTTAAGGCGGGAGCCCATGGAATAAGTACGCCCGCCATAATAGCCGTTACAATAAACAAGCCCGGAGCCAGGACAAATAAAAATTTGTTAGACACATTTGGAATAATCTCTTCTTTAAAAAGCATTTTTCCACCATCGGCCAGAGGTTGCAACAAACCCCACCAGCCGGCACGGCTTGGACCCCAGCGGTCCTGAAGGAGCCCTGCGAATTTACGTTCCCACCAGGTGGAATAAGCTGCAATTCCCAGAGAAACTGCAAATATTGCCACACACATGATTGATTTATAGATGATGAAACTTAACATAGTTAATTTAAGGCTTAAGGTTTTTTATCCAAAGGCATAAAGCCCAGTGCTTTTTGTTGTTTTAAGATCTGAACTTTTAATTGGTTTAAGTGCTCGTAATGGTTTTGCGAAATCACCGACGCGCGTGTTACAGGCGAAGGTCCTTCAATAACCCAATCACTTGTCTTTTTGTGATCGTAACGGCAGGAATTGCAAATGAACTCTTCTGACTCGTCCCATTGGTCTTTACGCGAAGTGACGCGTAACACTTCTTCTCCTTTTAGCCACACGCGTGCTTTACCTGAACACTTATCGCAGTTGCGGTGCGCATCTACCGGCTTGGTAAACCACACACGTTGTTTGAAACGGAAAGTTTTATCGGTGAGTGCGCCAACCGGGCACACATCGATCACATTTCCGGAGAAATCATTATCAATAACTTTCTCTATGTATGTTGAAATTTCAGAAGCGTCTCCTCTTGATATAACACCGTGTACACGGTTATCCGTGATCTGATCGGCCGTTTTTACACAACGGTAACATAAGATACAACGGTTCATGTGCAGTTTTATCTTATCGCCAATGTCGATCATTTCGTATTCACGACGTTTAAATTCATAACGTGTGTTAGCCGATCCGTTTTCGTATCCCAGATCCTGTAATTTACATTCACCTGCCTGGTCACACACCGGACAATCCAAAGGATGGTTGATCAACAAAAATTCTACAACGCCTTTGCGTGCTTCCAGTACTTCCGGATTGGTAAAGTTTTCTACCACCATGCCGTCCATGACCTCTGTTCTGCAGGAGGCTACCGGCTTAGGCATAGGCGTTGGATTCGCAGCGCTGCCTTGCGTTACTTTTACAATGCAGGTACGGCAATAACCACCACTGGTTTTTAATTTGCTGTGATAACACATGGCCGGAGGCGCTACCTCAGGGCCAATCATACGGGCTGCCTGAAGAATGGTAGTTCCCTTAGGCACGTCAATTTCTTTTCCGTCTATAGTTACTTTCATCTACGAAACAATTTTGTTTAATCTGTTATAATGACTGATGTCGACAAACTTTTTATTTTTTGCAATCTCAATAAATTCATGTTTGAAGTGGCGAATAGCAGCAGCTACAGGCCATGCGGCAGCTTCTCCCAAAGGACAAATGGTTTTTCCTTCAATCTTACTTTGAATGTCCCACAGCAATTCCACATCGCTTTCGTTGGCGGTACCGTTAATAAATTTTTTCAGGATCTTCTCCATCCAGCCTGTTCCTTCACGGCAAGGCGAACATTGGCCACACGATTCATGATGGTAAAAACGCGCAAACGTAAATAAATTTTTTACGATACTCGTGTCTTCGTCCATCACTATAAAACCACCGGAACCCAACATGGTACCGGTTTGAAAACCACCGTCTCCCAGGCTTTCGTAGGTCATTAAACGCGGCTCACCTTTTGCGGTTTTTAAAATTAACTCCGTTGGAAGAATTGGTACAGATGATCCTCCGGCCACAACCGCTTTTAATTTTTTACCATTACGGATACCTCCGCAATATTCTTCACTGTAAATAAATTCTTCTACCGGAACGCCTAATTCAATTTCGTAAACACCTGGTTTATTAATATGTCCGGAAGCAGAAATCAATTTCGTACCCGTTGATTTTCCAATTCCAATTTTAGCATATTCTTCTCCACCCATGTTCACAATCGGACAAACAGCGGCGATGGTTTCTACGTTATTTACAACAGTCGGGCAACCCCACAACCCAGCCACAGCCGGAAATGGCGGTTTAATCCGTGGATTCCCGCGTTTACCCTCCAGTGATTCCAATAAAGCGGTTTCTTCTCCGCAGATATAGGCTCCCCCACCCACTTGCACATAACAATCGTGTGAGAAATCGGTTCCTAAAATATTTTTTCCTAACCAACCCGCTGCATAGGCCTCTTCAATGGCTTTTTCAATAATGCGCGACACATAAAAATACTCCCCACGGATATAGATATAGGAGGTCTTAGCTCCCAATGCGTAAGATGAAGTGATCATGCCCTCAATCAAAGCATGAGGAATTTTTTCCATCAGGTAACGATCTTTAAAAGTCCCTGGTTCGGACTCGTCAGCGTTGCATACCAGATAACGTGGTATCCCTTCTGGTTTTGCCAAAAAACTCCACTTTAATCCTGTAGGAAAACCCGCACCCCCACGACCACGCAATCCCGATTTTTTAACCTCATCGGTCACCTGATCAGGAGTCATTGTTTTGAGCGCCTTCTCTACAGAAGCATAACCTCCGTTTGCACGATACACTTCCAGGGTATTAATTCCCGGTACCTTATCGTTGTGTATTAATAGTTTTCTTCCCATTTACTCTAATTTTTTCTAAGTCACTCTGAGCGGAGTCGAAGAGCGACGTGGTGAGATTTATAATGTGTTTTTGTAATCCAGATCTGTATAACTTTTTAATTTACCTTCTGCCTTGTAGTTATCAATCAACTTGTCCACTTTTTCATAGGTCAGATTTTCGTGGTAACTCGCGCCGCATTGCAACATGGGTGCTGTTCCGCAAGACCCCAGACATTCCACGGCCTTTAAAGAGAACATGCCATCCTTTGTGGTTTCTCCCACTTTAATTCCTAGTTTTTTTTCAATGTAGTTAATGATGTCTTCCGCGCCATTTAACCAACACGAGCTTGTCTGGCAAACTTCCAGAATGCACTTCCCCATTGGCTTAAGATTGTACATGGTATAAAAAGAAGCCACTTCAAACACTTCAATAGGTTTAACGTTTAAAAATTCAGCAACGTAATCCATGGCTTCCGGACTCAACCATCCTCCAAATTCCGCCTGTGCGATGTGCAATACCGGCAACATTGCCGATTTGCGTCTGTTTTCAGGATAATGCGAAACGATCTTTCTGGCGGCGATCATAGCATCTTCGCTGAATTTTATTTCAGCGCGTTTCTTTTTATCAAATTCTTGTGTTCCGTGAATATGTGAACTCATATTTTTCTAATTATAAATTTTGAATTTCAAATGCTAAATCATTCCTTACTTTATATTTATCATCTAAAATTTATCATTCAACATTTCTAAGCGTCCAGCTCTCCTGCAATTACATTCATACTACTCATTGTGAGGATAGCATCTGAAAGTAAACCTCCTTTTATCATTTCAGGATAAGCCTGGTAATAAATAAAACAAGGCCTGCGGAAATGCAGACGGAATGGTGTTCTTCCTCCATCGCTAATCAGGTAAAATCCTAATTCGCCATTTCCACCCTCAACACAATGGTACACTTCTCCTTTAGGAATATCTGTTTCGCCCATCACAATTTTAAAATGATAGATCAGGGCTTCCATGTTATTATACACTTCCTGTTTTGGAGGTAGAAAAAAATCAGGAATGTCAGCATGCATTTTACCCTGAGGCATATTTTTAATAGCCTGTTTGATAATTTCTAAAGACTGCCACATTTCTTCGTTTCTCACTGTAAAACGATCGTAAGTGTCTCCACTGGTTCCAACCGGAATTTTAAAATCAAAATCCTGATAAGATGAATATGGACTTGCCACGCGTACATCGTAATCAACCCCTGCCGCTCTCAGATTCGGTCCTGTAAAACTGTATTCCAAAGCTCTTTCTCCGCTGATAGGACCACAATTAACTGTGCGATCCATAAAAATTTTATTACGTTCTAAT
>CAZMHW010000278.1:0-5437 GCA_964566105.1 uncultured Akkermansia sp. | reverse complement strand
TTCCTGACCTTTCTATACAAGGATTGTTTTGCCCGTAAACAAAAGGCTTAAGAATTACAAAAACCAGTAAAATCTTACATCTGTAATAAATCACGGCTAATCCATCACTTGCGGGTTAAGGTTTCCTCTAATTTGGTAGAAGCAACCTTAGCTCCCAAAAAGAAGGTTTATTGAGATATTACCGCCTCCGTTTTGTTGTCTTGATTCTTTCCCGGAACAAAGGTTTTAATTATAAAAACCTCATGAAGCGCACCCTAAAATATTTACCAGGTTACTTTTCGCCAGCAGAGAGTCCACTCACCCTGTTCTTTCTTTCTTTTTCATTTATCCTCAGCACCTACACCATCAACTCTGTTAAACCGTATTTAAACGTTTACCAGTCAACAACGATAACCTTAAGTTTACTGATTGTTTTAGGCCTGGTGTTAAATTATCTGCGCCGGGAAAAACCCTCCTCCTCCATTCATTTATCCGCTCAATCTCAAAACATCGATGTGAAGGAAAAAGAAAGTGTAAGGGAAATAACTCCGGCTCTATCCTTCCAGACTTTATTGGAAAGTAGTCACGAACTGATCCTGATCCTGAATCCTGAACTGAAAATCACCTATTGCAGTCCCTATTTTACCAAACTTACCGGCTTTACCGAAAAAGAACTCTACTCACGTCGTTTTTTTGACCTGTGCTCAAAAGACAGCAGGGCCGCCTTGAACCAAATTCTCATGCAAAGCTTTGAAGAGCCGGAGGATAGCATTGCGATCGAATTTACCGGGCTCACAAAAAACAACCAGGAAGTAGGTTTTAAGGGAACTCTCTTAAATAAATTATCAGAACCCGAAATTAACGGACTCGTATTAAATCTTCAGAAAAAGGAAGCGTTTTCGGAAGAACGTTTTCGGGCAATTATTGACAGGGTATCCGACGGATTTTTCTCTCTTAATACTGAATTGCGTTACACGTATGCAAACAAAAAAATCGGTGAAATGACCCGGAGAGATCCCAAGACCCTTATCGGTAAATACATTTGGGATGAGTTTCCGGAAGCCGTTGGCAGTGAAACTTACCGGGCCATCGAAAAGGCAATTAAAGAACAAGTGTATGTGTGCAACACCGATTATTTTGAACCGCTTAATTTATGGCAGGAAAATCACATTTATCCTTCCAGGGATGGTCTTTCCATATTTATCCGTAACATCAGTGAAAAGAAGATTGCAGAACTTGCTTTACAAAAAAACGAAACGCTTTTCCGGGCACTTATTGAAAATGCCGAAGATATTATAGCAGTGAATGATAAGGACGGTAATATTCAATACGTAAGCCCTGCCCTTGAACGCGTAACCGGTTTTACGGCAAAAGAAATAATCGGTACACACGGCATGTCCCTTAACCATCCCGAACATGTGGCCGATTCAAAACGTATATTTAAAGAACTCCTTGAAAATCCTGGAATACCCATAAAAAGGGTGAACCGCTTGCTTCATAAAAAAGGTCATTATGTGTGGGTGGAAGGGTCGGTTGTAAATTTGCTGCATGACCCCAATGTTAAAGCCATTGTATCCAACTACAGGGACATTTCTGAACGTATGGCTTCCGATAGCGCCCTTCGTAAAAGTGAAGAACACTACCGTAATTTATTCCAGAATCTAATTCAGGCCTACGCTTATTGTGAAATAGTTTACGAAGGAAAACGGGTTGTTGACTTCAGATACCTTGCCATGAACAAGGCGCATGAAAAATTACTGGATGGGCGCGATGTAATAGGGATGAGGCTGGGTGAAATTTATCCGGAAGGAAATGAACACCATAACCTCTACCTTGAAACTATTACCAGATTGTTAGAGGAAGGCAAACCGCAAACCATCGAACCGTATATTGCCAAAACCGATAAATGGTATTCTGTGACTTTTTATAGTCCTGTAAAAGACAGAGTAGTTATTCTGGTAGACGACATTACGGAAAAGAAAAAATATAACGAACAACAAAGTTTGTTTCAATCGATCGTTAATTCTTCGCAGGATGCTATTTTCAGCAGGAACATGGAGGGTAAAATAACCAGTTGGAATGTATCTGCCGAAAAACTTTTTGGTTATTCGACCGCAGAAGCTCTTGGCATGCACATCAAACAATTGATTCCGGAACATTTGATACACGAGTGGAAAGACATTTCAGACAGAATCAGTGCCGAAATCCAGATCAATCATTTTGAAACGTTCAGGTTAACCAAAAGCGGTGTTGAGATTCCTGTTTCCCTTACCGTCTCGCCGATACTAACCTCCCAGGGAGAGTTGCGTGGCGCTTCTGTCATTGCCAGGGATATTTCGGAGAGGCAGGCTGCGGCAAACAAAATAAAAAACTCCGAAACAAATCTGCGTACCATTTTTGAAAACTCTTCCGAAACCTTTACACTGCTGGATAAAGAACTTACCATTAAAACGTTTAACAGCAAGGCCAGGGAGTGTCCTATTCTTCAATTTGGAGACACTGTTATTCAAGAAAATACCTATTTCCTTAACTATATTCACCCGGAACGAAAAGAACAATTAAAACAAACCTTAAACAGGGTTTTAAAAGGAGAGCAAATTCAATATTCCAGTGATTTTTATTCCACTGAAACCAAACCCTACTGGTTCCAGGCCAGTTTTATTCCTGTAACTGAAAACAATCAGGTAGTGGGAATTTGTGTAGCGGTTACCGATATTACAAAAAGCAAACTTGCTGAAAAACAAATTCTGGCATCTGAAGAAAACCTGAAAGCCGTGTTTGAAAATACAACACAAGGGTTTCTCCTCCTGGATCCGGATGGTAGCATAAAATTACTTAACCAAAATGCTATCAAATACAGCAAAGCTGCCTACGGCAAAGAAATTGAGATAGGTAAATCCTTATTTGAGTTCGTTGAGGAGTCGCGGGTCGTTTTTTTAAAAGAAGCTTTCGCCAAAGTACTAAAAGGTAAAACCATCTCGTATGCCCGGAGCTACGAAAAAGATTCCGGTGAGCTGGTTTGGCTGGATTTTTCATTAAGTCCGGTTTTAAACGATGGTGTGCCTGTAGGAATATGTGTCACCGGAAATGACATCTCTGAGAAAACGCTTTCCGCGCAACAAAAAGAATTTGATCAGATGAATCTGAAGTCACTGATTAACAATACACGTGATCTTATGTGGAGCATCGACCGGAATTTCCGCCTGATTACATCCAACGCCCCGTTTGAAAAAGTTACAAAACTCATGTCAGGAGTATCGGTCACTACCGGAAACTCTGTGCTGATAAAGGAATTTGGAGAAGAGGCTTTGCGCCGTTACAAAGGCTATTACGAACGGGCGTTTGCAGGCGAATCCTTTACTGTGGTGGAGCACACTGAAGTACCGGTGTCGAATTGGTCAGAAATTTCTTTTCATCCTATTTATAACGGCAAGGAAATTGCCGGTACAGCCTGCTTTTCAAAAGACATCACCCAAAGCAAAAAAAATGCGGAAGAAAAAGAGATTTTAATTCAGGAACTTTCACAAAACAACAAGGACCTCAAACAGTTTGCCTACATCACCTCCCATAATTTGCGGGGACCTATTGCCAATCTTCTTGGGCTCACCAACCTGCTGGATAAACACAAAGTAAAAAGTCCAACCTTGAACCAGATATTAGCCGGCATAAAAAAATCGGCTCTTCGTTTTGATGAAACGATTAAAGATCTTACCGCTATTCTTACCATTAAAGATAACCTGTCCATTCCCCGCGAAAACTTAATCTTTTCTGAAATCTTTGAAGGAGCCATGAGCCAGTGCGAATCCTTGTTTACTGACAGTGGCGCATCTGTTTTTGATGATTTTAAAGAGGCTCCTAAAGTTTCCTTCAACAAATCCTACCTTGATAGCATTTTTCTGAATTTAATTACCAATGCTTTAAAATACAGGGATTATAGCCGTCCACTGCAAATACACGTAAAAACAAAGCTCAAGCAGGGACAGGTGGTATTGGAATTCAGTGACAATGGCATCGGTATAGATCTGGAAACGAACAAAGACAAGATCTTCAAACTTTACCAACGGTTTCATAATACACGGGAAGGAAAAGGCCTTGGTTTGTTCCTGGTAAAATCGCAGGTAGAAGCTCTTGGTGGAAATATAAGTATAGAGAGTGAACTGGATAAAGGAAGCCGGTTTATCATTACATTTAATGCAGCAGAAAAACCAGCTTAATATGGCAACAAAAAACTACAAGTACAATTACGTTATGCTCATCGATGATCTGGAGCTGGATAATTTTATCAATGAGAAATTATTGACAGCAAATGATTTTTCAAAAAACATTTACGTGAATACCAGCGCCCGCAGCGCCCTGGAATTTTTAAATAACATTCTGGTTATGGGCGAAAATTTTTTGCAAGCCATGCCTGAAGTGATCTTTATTGATATCAATATGCCCATGGTTGACGGCTTTCAGTTTATAGATGCCTTTAAAAAAACCATCGAAAAACAGGTGAAAAAACCCAAGTTAGTCGTGCTTACATCGTCTGTGTTTGAAAAAGACAAAGAGCGAACTTTTAATATCTCAGAAGATATCATTTTTTTAAATAAACCCCTCACAGCAGAAATGCTCGAAAAAATCTAGGGGTTCTTTATCGTTTTCTTTAAAATCTGTTTTGCGTAAACAAGACCTTGTACGCCCATACAATTCCCAAAAATCCCGCACTTTCATTCCTAGTCCAGTAATCACTTAAAAATTCCATTTTTAGGAAATCAGGACAGTGCATCTCTGATATAACCATCTGATTATCATTTTTTTAAGTTCGTGGCACAGCAATTGACTTGCTATGCATATAAAACTAAAATCATGAGCGCTGAATTAAAAAAACGAAAAACTGTTACTGTCTCGTTAAAAAATAACAGGTCACCAAAAACTGATATCATTACAAAAGGACATCGCACACCTATGAAAAACCAATCAAATAATCATGCATACGGACACATCATGTTGATAGATGATAACGATCTCGATAATTTTATCAACGAAAAACTCATGGAGCTCACTCATTTCTCCAAAAAAGTCTATGTAAATACGAGCGCCATCAGTGCAATCGAGTTCTTTAATAACCTTGTTGCCATGCAGGATAAATGGGCAGAGTTAGTTCCCGAAATTGTGTTTATAGACATAAATATGCCTATTTTGGACGGCTTCCAGTTTATCGAATTATTTAAGAAAACATTTGGAGGTATGGAACCACAGCCAAGATTAGTGATGCTGACCTCTTCTCTGTATGTAGAAGATAAATTGAGAGCAGAGGCTCTTTCTAAAAATATTCTTTTCCTCAACAAACCTCTGACCAAAGAAATATTGGCTGACCTTTAAACAAAACGTACAAAACAGGTCAATCGCCACTGCCAAAATCTTCTATGTCTCTCCGCTGTTTTTTGGTTGGCCTGCCCGTTCCTCTATCACGTTT
>CAZMHW010000277.1:0-5446 GCA_964566105.1 uncultured Akkermansia sp. | reverse complement strand
GGTATAAGCTCCGGCCGTGCTGGATTCAAAATCTTCATTTACACAGGGCGCTATGTTTACACTGTTACCTCCGCCAATGGGTTTACCCCCCGGGATCAAATTTCCAGAAGTGTTTTTAGGAGTTGTATTATAGCTGGTGGGTGAGCTAATATATATAGGTCTGGCCCCAATATTGTACTTTTTATTGATAAATTGTCTTTTCAGACTGTGCAGGTGAATCTGGGTTTCTGAGCCGGAAAGGCCCTTTGCCAAAAGACTACTTTTAATTTTAGACTCATCAAATCCCCTGAGAGAATCCCCATAGACATTTTTATAATCTACCAGTGTGCTGGGAGATAAATAGCTTTGGTTTTGAATGTAAGAGGATTTTGCATTGCTTGACCCTGGAATCGTTTGCAGGTAATTTTGAGAATTACTCATACTATTACCATTCTGAGCGTTTAGCGAGAGGCTAAAAACGCATCCTAAAACCGACAGTGTTTTGAGAAAGTTTTTCATGAGCGAGATTTTTTTTAGTAATGTACCCAACCATTTAAATCCAGGTTTTGTACACTAGTAAAGTTAGCAGAAGAGCGGGCGGATTCAAAGTTATTCACTCATTCGAAAGGCAGCTTTACTAAATAACAACTAACTTATGGTGGAAGAGGCTTGAAAGCCACTGTTTTAGACATGCTTAAGCTGTCTTCACGGCGGGCGGATTTAAAGACGAGGTATTTTAGAGGCTTTATTTATATATTAATATAGTACCCGTTTGAGAATGTTAAATCATTTAAAAATGGAGATAATTGACAAAAGAGAAATCAGCCAGAAAATCCGCATTTTTATAATCGAGTTGTTTTAGGCAATAACTGCACTACTTTTTCATCAGTAAATTATTGATAAGTTAATCGACGGATAACCTTAATACTCGTTCTAATCCCCTAAATTTAAAGACGAACTAATCAACACACAGATAAATTGTTATGTTACATTTTCCTTTAATTTCGCCTAAAAATTTAAAACGTTTTAGTTTTGGCGTGCTTTTTTTTCTTTTTTTGCAAAATTCTTTTGTTGCCCAGGTAGACGAGTTTTTATTTGAAAGTGCCAGTGTAGGACTCAAAGTGCCTGATCTTAAATTACTCAAAGAAGGAAGGACTAAATTTTTACAATCTCAATACCAGGAAGCCCTGGTTTTATTTGAAAGTATAACGGATAAAGAACAGGTTTATCTTAATTATTTAAAAGGAATTTGTTATTCGCATGATGCGGACAATAAACAAAAAGCGATACCACTGCTTCTTGCCTTAAAAGACAAGGAGTCTGAAATAAGTGGTTACGATTTTAACCTGGCCTACGCGCTTGTGAAAAACGATAGTATTAATGCTGCGATTGAAAGTTACAAGAAGGCTCTTGCCATAGAGGAAAAGAAAGGTTTAAAAAATGACAGGCTGGTAAACGAAATAAATCTGAGTTTACAACATTGTTACAATATTGTGGATCTTAAAGAAAGAAAGAGTTTTGTGAATATTAAAAACATCGGGAGTCCAATAAATACCACCGCGGATGAATATTGCCCGTTGATCTCTTCTGACGAAGCTACGATGATCTATACCTACCGTGGTCCAAAGGCAAAGGGTGGGAAACAAAAAATAAAAGGAAGCAAAGTGAGAAATATCGATGATGTGGAGTTGTTCTTTGAAGATGTATTTATGTCTACAAAAATAAACGACACACTTTGGAGCGAGCCTGTGGGGATAGATAACTTAAATACCAATTCGCATGATGCGGCAGTTAGTTTAAATGCGGATGGAACAGAATTATTTATTTACCGTAACAGGGGAGATGGCAAGGGGGATCTTTACCTGAGCGAGCTTGACGGTTTAACCTGGACAAAACCTGTTTTACAATTAAAATTGAATAGTCCTGAATGGGATGGTTCAGCGTGTTTCATACCTAATGAGGATAAGATAATTTTTGCCAGTGAAAGAAAGGGAGGTTTCGGTGGAAAAGACCTTTATTCGGCGGAGAGGGTTAAGAACAATATGTGGACGAATATTAAAAATCTGGGTCCGGAGATAAACTCCAAATATGACGAAGATGCGCCTTTTGTTACTTCCGATGGTAAAATTCTTTTCTTTTCATCCAACAATAAAAACAGTATTGGAGGTTATGATATTTTTCGTTGCGATTACATAAATGGCGAGTGGCAAAGTCCTTATAATCTGGGTCAGCCAATTAACACCACCAACGACGATAATTATTTTACCGTAAGAGGTGATGGTAAAGTGGCGTATTACTCTTCTTATAAAAAAGGCGGTGGTGGTGGACAGGATATTTATAAAGTAGAACCGGGTGTTCCGGGAAGACCTGCAATTTTGTTGCAGGTAGAAGGTCTGGTGACATTAGATGGAAAACCAAAAGGAGCCGAAATAGATATTAAATCGACCTTAAATAACAAAAATGTCCGCTTTAAAATCAACGCCAACTCTATCACGGGGAAATTTTTAAGTAACCTGGCAGCGGGAGATGAATACGAGTT
The DNA here is from genome assembly GCA_964566105.1 of uncultured Akkermansia sp. Lineage (GTDB taxonomy): Bacteria > Bacteroidota > Bacteroidia > B-17B0 > Aurantibacillaceae > Aurantibacillus. The sequence continues at coordinate 2,928 of CAZMHW010000277.1, read as the reverse complement.
AATGATTACTGTGGATCAGCTCACGCCACAGATCATTAAACTTAGCACTATGAATATTGATTCCTTTGTTGTGATGAATGTGTTTGCGGAATTCACATCTCCTTCTTATGACAATTCACTCGTTATGAAAAACAGAACTTCGGAAGAAATTCTGAAATCTGAGGCAATTGCCAAATCGGAAAACAATGTGGCTGAGAATTCTTTTTCGAAAACGTTTGGTACGACAAAAGTACAGGATCTGAAATATTACGTTCAGGTGGGAGCTTTTAAATTTTCGGAGAATTTTAACTACAATGGCATTGTAGGTCTGCCGAAAATCATACGCAGGATGGATAAAGACGGAGTAAGCAGGTTTACTATGGGAAGTTTTGACACTTACGACCAAGCATTGGCGCTTTTACATAAAGTTCAAAAAAGTAACATTAAGGATGCGTTTATAACCTCCGTATATAAAGGGGAACGTAAATTGTTATACCAGTTGGTAGATGAAAAGATCATAAAATAGTCCGCGGGAATTGCCCGGATGACCTAATCTATTTAAGAATGGGGTTACTGTTGGATGTAAGTGCGGAGGATTGTTAGAAAAGAATGCCGTTGTATGTTTTGCAGCGGCATTTTCTTTGCCTGAAAGATGAATTTGCTCAGTTACAAATGGGTGTAAATAAAAAAGGTGGTATTGCTACCACCCTCAAAAGAACCGGGTTGAATTTATTTTTTCAATTCACGCAACATAAACCAAAACGTCAGGTTAATTTAATAACTTAACGATGATAAATTCAGTTCTCCTGTTCTTTTGATGCTCTTCTTCGCTACAGCTTGATTTTACAGGTCCTTCGCAGGCGCAGTCATTTACCAACTTGCTTTCTCCGTAGCCCTTACCGTAAATTCTATCCTTGCTTATGCCTTTTGAAACAACATACGCGGCCGATGCTTTGGCGCGTTTATCGGAAAGATTCATGTTGTAGGCTTTAGGTGCGCGGCAATCGGTGTGTGAGCCCAGTTCGATTACCATTGCAGGATATTCGTTCATGGCGGCAACAATTTTGTTCAGTTCAACTGCCGCGTCGGGACGGATATTGAACTTATTCACGTCGAAATAAATTGGATTAATGTTAATGAGTTTGCCAATGTCGGTGCCCAGTTCCATTTTACCCATAGAAAGGTCGAGCGCTTCGTGAACATTTACCACGCCGGGTTTATCCAGTGTTTTTACAAAATCAACCGATTTGCTGAGGTAACCCGGTTTGCTTAATTTGATGTTGTATTTGATTCCGTCGCCTAGTTTTTTCCCGTTTATAGGAGCTCTGTAATCTCCCTTCGAATCGGTGGTGTAATCTACCGCATTTCCTGCTGCATCTGTAATTTTCATAATGACACCTTCCAGTGGTTTTTTGTCTTTTGCATCGGTGATTAAGGCCAATAAACTAAAGCCTGGATCTTTTTCAAGAACCACGTCACTGATGATGACATCTTGAGGAACGGCTGTGTTCGCAGTGTTTTTTCCGTTAAAATATTTCGGTTTTGCGCCTTCCAGTAAAAAAGTTTTTTCCTCCTCTACAAAAAATTCGTAAGCGCCGTTTGCGTTACTTTCAACAGACCTGAGGACTTTGCCACTGGCATCTTTTAAGTCAATTTTAGCCAGGGGCACTATCTCTCCCGACTTGTCCTTGCTGGTACCTTTAATTATTTTTCCGAATTTGAAAGGTTTGGAGAATTTTACCGAGTAGATATCGTCGTCACCTTTACCACCGTCGCGGTTAGAGGAAAAGTAACCTGTTTTTTGTTCGTCGTCCACTAAGATGGCGAAATCGTCCTTACTATCATTTAAAGGAGCTCCAACGTTTTGAACAACACCGGCTGGATTTCCATTACTTAATTTAACTACAAAAATATCGAGTCCCCCTAAACCAGGGTGTCCGTCAGAAGAGAAAAACAATAGTCCATCTTTGTGAACAAAGGGAAACATTTCGTTGGCTTCCGTATTAATGGCTTCCAGATTTTTTGGGGTACCCCACTTTCCTTCAGCGTTCATGTCCACTCTGTAAATATCTACACCACCTTTACTGCCGGGCATATCGCTTGCAAAATAGAGTGTCTTACCATCTTCCGTTAAACTGGGGTGACCAAAAGAATAGTTTTTATCGTTAAAAGAAATGATCTGTGGTTTGCTCCATTTACCGTTTTCCTGAAACTGCGCAGTACAGAGCTGCAAGGTCATAACTCCGTCTTTTGCTTTAGTGGCATAGGTGTTTCGCGTAAACACCATGGTTTTTCCGTCCTTACTAAACGTAGCGGGACCTTCGTGGTATTTTTTATTCTCTTTGAATTTGTTTGTTCCGGAGAGTTCGCCGGTACTATCTTTATCAGCAAGGTACATGTCCAGGTAGGGCAGGTTGTTTCCAATCCATTTGCGCATAACAGGACCGGCTTTTTTTCTGCTGGAAGCGAACAAGATCTGGTTTTTATAATAAGAGGTTCCAAAATCCTGTTGTGGACTGTTGATGTCGAGGTTCTTAATTTGATAATTGTCTTTGGTGGATTTTAGTTTTTCAAACAAGTTGCCTGACACGACATTGTATTCTGCGGCCCGCTTATCGTTGGGGGCCATAGCCGCGAAGGTTTTTAACTGAACGCGCGCTTCGTTGTATTTTTGATTGTTCATTAAACTCTGCGAGTAGGCGTAAACGTCTTCCGAATTGTGGTCGGGCATGCTTACTATTTTGGCGTAATGCTCTTCCGCTTTTTTTGTGTTGCCGGTCATGGCATAACTTTTTGCGAGGTGACGTTCCGCATCAATACTTTTATTTGAAATTTTTTCGTAACGTTTTATAGCATCGTCGTAATCAAAAGAGTTAAAATTTTTGTCAGCCTTTTTGAGGGCCGTTTGACCTGAGATGAAACCTGCCGCAAAAACAAACAGGGTAAAGG
>CAZMHW010000276.1:0-5500 GCA_964566105.1 uncultured Akkermansia sp. | reverse complement strand
TAGTGTATAAGTATTATTACCACTTAAAGATCCCGGAGGAGTTACGGTACCAGAAGCTGGAGACAGAACCGTATAAGAAACAGGGCCACCTGGAGGATCTGTGTTTCCTAAGGTAATGTTAACGACCGCGCAACTAGTCGAATTACAGCCCAGGGTGAAATTCTGTGCACTCACTACACTGTATGTTGGAAAACCTTGATTAGAAGTAACGCTAAACGTTTTACAGGTACTACACCCATTCACATCGTCTCTAAGGCAGTAGGTAAATGTACCTACCCCACCAGGAAGATAAGTTGTTGAATAAGAAGAAGCACTATAGGTACCACCCTGTGGTGAAAGAATTAAATGTGTTACGTTTACAGTTGGATTTGCAGTAGTGGTTACCTGAGTAATACTTGTTAAGTTACAAGTTACGTTTTGGAACGAAGGGCTCACCGCTGAAGTTGGTATAACTGTATTTACACCAATAGACACAATCGATACCGTACCGCATTGGGTTACAGGATCAACCGCATTCACCGTGTATGTTCCGGGATTGGTAATAGCAACAGGATTGGTTGCCAGGGTTGTGCTGGCACTTGCCCAAAAATAATTTAAAGAACCGCCATTGTAATTGTAATTAGTGGTAGCTGCTAAATTAATGGTAGGATTGTTACAGGTAATACTATTGGATCCGGTTGTATTAACAATGGTAAATGTGGGAATTGGTGGTGCCGGGTTCACATTGACAGAAGCTACAACGATACATCCCAGAGGATCAGCTCCTGTAACAGTTACCACTAATGGATTGGTTCCTGATGGAATTGCATAAGTTCCTACTGTTGTATTCGAATTAAGAGTGAGTGGTGAAGGAGACCAGCTTAAAGAAGAAGGGTTGGCTGCCGAACCAGATGGTGTTGCCGAAACAGTAGCAAGAGTGCTTCCACAAACTGCCTGTAAAGCTGAAATGTTTAATAATGGAGCTGGCGTAATTGTACTTGTTACAACACGTTGAATCGGAGCGCAAGAGCCATCTGGTTGCATGTAAAGGGTAAATTGTGCCGAAACACTGGTAGTAATACATTGATTTGTATAAGATGGTGTTGTTTGATTGGTAGTTAACCCGGGGCCGGCCCATGAATAAGGTCCAAGTCCGTCAGCTGCGCAAATTGTTGCGCCTGAAGCTCCACAGGTTGGCACTGTTACATTTGCACCAGCATCATAAGCCGTTCCATTACCATAAACAGTCATAGGGCCGCACTGTGCGTCAAAATAAATACATCCGAAGTGACCACCTGCATTACAATCTGAAACGATGATATCTATAGTAATATTTTGACCTATGTAAGCGGATAAATCCATAGAATTGATCTTCCAGGGATTGTAAATATTACCAAAATTTACACTAGGGCTGTAGGTAGTTCCTGTTCCTACGTTGTAATAAGTTACAGGAACCGTAGCGGTACATCCTGTGCTTGGCGCAGAAACCGAGAAGTTAGGGCAAGGTAACACCGAGTTAGTAGAAGCATTGGTTAAGCGAATCTGGAATCCACCAGCGTCACAGCATGGATGACCCGGTGCGAAAACCGAAATAAAAGCAAACTGAAACAAGGCATTGGAGGAGCTAACGGAAAATGTCTTGGAAAGTTTTTCAACACTGTAATCGCCGGTAATTTCATCATTTAATCTTAATACCTTGGTACCAAATAAACCCGTGCTGATTTGCGGGTTAGCTGCATTAGCACCTGAAACAGTGCCGGTACCGAACACAGAGAAAATAGGATATTGGCTGCCAATTGTGGCATCAATATATCCCCCTGGTGCACTACAATCAATAATTGCAGAATTATTTGGTGGCATTGGGCAGCAACCTAATAAATTACAGGAGGTGGGATTGGACAAACCGTTTGGAAAATAAGTAGTCAATGAAGCCGCACTGGTTGGACCAACATAACCATTATAACCCGCAGTTACAACCCATCCTGCCACCTGAGTGGAAGTGGTAATATTTGCCGGAGTAGACGCTTCAAAATCTTCATTGGTACAACCTGGCACTGCTGCCGGACGATTGACATTGAGATAATTAGTTGTATTATATACGGGTACAGAACGAACGAGATTGTATTTATTATCAATGTAACTTCTTTTCAGACGATACATTTTGATTTTAAATTCAGCTCCCAGAAACTGTTCTGAAATAGCAGAAGCCCTTGCGGCATTTTCGTCAAATCCTCTTAAGGAATCCTGATCAAAGATCGTGTAATAAACAGGATCAATTTGATACTGAGCCTTGCCTTTATTACAGATAGCTGCTAATAAGAACACAAGTAAGGGAAGTGTTAGTTTAATTTTACTCATTTGATTGTTAGTTTTGGAGATTAGTGTATAGTGTAATACCCCAAATATAATACCAAAATTTGTTAAATTAAAGTCCTTTACCCTACTTTTAAAATTAGTTTTACTTAGTTATCTATCTGTAAAGACTCAGGGTTCCCTTTTTATTATAAGAAGAGCCGTCTTTACCTGTAGCGGTTATAATGTAAAAATAAGTACCATCGGCCACCTCTTTTCCTGCCTGATTTTTCCCATCCCAGGCAATATTGCCCTTGTCGCTGAACAAATCATAGACTTTGTGGCCCCAGCGATCAAAAATAAGAATGTTAATTTCTGACAGGTTTGAGGCTTTTAAAAAGAAAAGGTCGTTGGCCCCATCCCCATTCGGAGTGAACACATTTGGTATTTCTAATTCTGAAGGGATTTCCACAAGAATTGTTTTTTCGGCTGTATCCAGGCATGTTCCTTTTACAGCAAAAAGTGTTATTTTATAACTTCCAGGCTGCTTAAAAAGTATTTCAGGCATTTCGCCCGAAGAATGAGTTACAGCGGTAGACCCGTTACCGAAACTCCAGTAACCGGTAATACCGTCTGTTCCGGTAAGTGTGTTGCTGGAACTGGAAGTGTTGGTGAATTTTACACTTAAAGGGGCGTAACCACTGATCTGATCCGACTCAAAAGCAGCGGTTAGACTTCCGTTCACCACACTTACTTCAGCACTTGAGGCACAGCCGTTCACGGTATTTGTGGTTACAATTTTATAAATACCCGGAGCGTTTGTAGTTAAGATGGCTCCGTTTTGATTTGTAACAGAAGCGCTTGCAGGTGAGGTCCAGTTAAACGTGAAACCGGTGATTGGCCCATCGTAAAAGGGTGCAATGGTTCGACTACTTGAACCACAATCTAAAATATAGGGTGCCGGAGCAAAGGGCCTGTTTAATTGCGGGTAGATACGATTATCGCCTATTACTGTGGTTGTTTTGGAGGTACAGCCGTTATTTAAATCTTTAGCCGTTAATGTATAGACACCAACTGTTGCTGCCAGATAGGTAGAATTTACCTGCCCTTGTTCCTGCGGTGTTGGTCCATCCCAAATATAACCTATTACTTGCTGATTGGTTGGATATCCTGTACCAGCTGGAATACCCGTCTGACTTAAGTTTGTCAGCATTATAGTTGCAGTATTACAGGTTAGTGAAAAAGTACCGCCATTGGTAATTGCAGCTTTTGGCGGATAGAGATTTTGTCTCATTGGGATTACAGTTGTGCTCTTACACGTACTACTATTATCTGTTATTGTCAATGTATAATTGGCTATTACCGAACTGTTAGCCGCGGCAAAATTGGCATAGATAGTAATGGTATCCCCTGGTTGAGTTCCAGGTGTACCTGGAAATGACCACACGTAATTGATGTTTGGAGTTATACTTTGGCCTTTCAGGGTGATGCGTGGCACATAACAGTCTAACACCTGCCTTGGAACGTAAACACTGTCATCCGGTACAAAGGTGTTTGATAAAATCGAAATAGGATTTCTGGTCTCACACAAACTCAGGTTATCTTTCGTTATCACCGTCCAGGTACCAGGTGTAAACACCGTATATGTGCTGTTCAAACTCAGGGTTCCATTCGGGGTTGACGTTGACGCGCCAGGAGCCAGGAGTGTATAAGATAAAGCACCACCCGGAGGTGTGGTATTTGCATTGATAATATTAATTACAGCAGTGCTGCGCGAACCACAACCGAGTGTGAAATTTTGCGCGCTCACCACACTGTAAGTTGGAAATCCCTGGTTGGAAGCGACCGTAAAGGTTTGACAGGTGCTGCATCCGTTAACATCGTTTACAATACAATGCGTGTACACCCCTACTCCGCCTGGAATGTATGCCATGGTATGGGAGTTAGCTGTATATGTACCTCCCTGAGGGGAGAGAATCTGATGGGTCACATTCACGGTTGGTGTCGAAGAGGCGGTTACCGTAGCAATGGATGTAAGTGTACAGGTAATATTTTGAAACGTTGGCGATAAGACCGCATTCGGAGCCGTCAGGTTTTGCGAGACTACAAATGTTTTTGTTGCCGCACAACCGGAAGTTGCATTCACGGCTATAATTGTCCACGTACCTGTCATGGTATTGGTAAGGGACGCCACCGATCCGGTAATTGGTGCAATCAGTCCATTTGTCCAGGTATAATTACTTGCAGCGTCCAGAGACGTGATTACCACCGTGGGTTGTAAGCAGGTAACAGTATGACTTAAATTAAGAGGACTGAGTGAAATGATGGCAGGCGCCGGAATAGGATTTATGGTAAAATTACTCACCGTTGTACATCCTCCTGCTGCAGTTATCGTGGCGGTATATCCTCCCGGTAATATCCCTCCCGTAAAGGTAACCTGTCCGGGTGCTGTTACCCCATTGGGAATAGAAGCCCAGTTTACAGTATAACCTGGGGCCGGGTTGGCCGGAAAAAAGCTCAAGCCCAGATTGACGGAGTTTACCGTACTCGTACAGCTCGTATTAATCACAGTTGGAGTCGTACTGGGTTGCGGATTAACCGTCACGGTTGAAACAGCGGTTTGGGTAATGGCTAAACTGACATTGTTAACCCCTGTGACGTAGATTGTATAGGTGGTGGTGACCGTAGGAGTGACAATAAAAGTTCCGGTTGTGTTGGTAATTCCTCCTGGATTCAAAGAATAAGCCGGGGCTGTGAGACTTCCGGAATTTATAGCGATGATAGTACCTGAAGACCCGGCGCAGATTTTTGAGTTACTGGAAAGCAGAGAACAGTTTGTGCTTCCTGTACCATTGTACTGTGTAAAAACGATGTCCTGCTGAACGTTGGCAAAATTGGTAATCAGCACCATGTAGTATTCACCTGCAACACCATTTGGAATATTCAGTGTTTCAGTAAAACTTCCCGAGTAGCTGCAATCAATCGTATTTCCAGCCGTGAGGCTATTGCAGATATTGGCCAGGCTACTGAATGGTCCCCAACAAATAAAATCAACGTCCTGTCCGGGCCCAATCGGATTCGTTGTTTGTCCTTGTATTAATATATCCAGGTTACCCGAATTACTGATCTGCAAATAATACCAGGCAGGATTGGGTGTGCTTCCCAAACAACCATAATTTGGTCCGGTTTGGGCTGAAGTGACACTCGTTGTTGCGGGAAAGGTAACTCC
>CAZMHW010000275.1:0-5507 GCA_964566105.1 uncultured Akkermansia sp. | reverse complement strand
GTACACATTGAGTTTCTCGGGTGCATTAATGTAATGTGTGGTATTTGTTGCCTGGGGCTTTCAATTATATTTTTTAAAATTTCCTTTCTCAGTTTATTAAATTCCAATGCATTTGTTGCTTTGAGAAATACGCCTTTGCCACTATCAAATCTTTCTGGTTTTTCAAATTCAATTGTTATTTCTGGTTTTTTTAGCGAAGAAAGATTCTCTAAAACCTGATTAAGATTTTCTATTTCATCTTCCCGGCATAAAGTAATGTGGGCTTTGATTAGCTTGAATTGCCCGGGATTAAATTTTCGTCTTACTTTCTCAATACTATCAGTACTATTTTGCAAAAACAACGTCAGTTGGCGACGAACTTTATTAGATTCCTTATAATTAGCAGCTATCTTCATACGGTTGCAGGTAACTACCCGCTAAGCGCTACAAAACCGAGATTAAGTATTTGCAAGTGATTACTTCGGTTTAATCAAAGATAAAAAAGATTTGTCCAAAAGAAAAGTCTGACCTGGATTTTATCTTACGAAAGCCCTTGTTGGTAAAAACACCAACTAGGGCTTAAAAATATACTACGCAAAAGCAAAACTATGTCACGCCGAAGGTGCCAAATTTAAATTGCTTTTGTATATAAAAAAGCTATTCTCGTCCACGGTGGCGGCATGTTTGCTGTTAGTAGCCGTTTTTGCTTTCCATCGTCAACACACTATCTAAAATAGAATAGCTTAACTTATAAGTTTGGGTCCAAGAATATATGTTTGAGGTAAGACTAATTTCATTCTTCTCTTTATTATATTTAAGACTGCCAACATCAAGTTTATATGCTACAGGAAATTTATCTGTTCTAAAATCGTTATCTGGATTTAACGGTTTTGGAGAATGAATTATAGAATAACTTTTCTTTTTAAAATCTAAACTCAAACTTGAAGGCCAAAACGATAAAATGCTCACATAATCTGGAACGTTCTTGCAGCTTTTATTTGTGTAATGTTGGCAAGGTCCATTTTTACATCGTATTCCTGTTTTTATTCGAACTATTTTTTCATTTGTTAATGCGGTTGAATCAACAGTGCAAGTTATTAAGACTCCCCAAAAATTGCTGTCTGGTATCGGATATTTTTTTGAAATACAGGATGTCAAAAGAAGTGTTAAAAAAATAAATATTAGGGAAAATTTCTTTATCATTTTTTCGTCAAGGTAAAATGGCTACTAACTACCCGCTAAGCACTACAAAATCGACATTAAGTACATGTAAGCGATTGTTTGGGTATAATCAAAGATAAAAAAGATTTGTACAAAAGAAAAGTCCGACTTAGGTTTTATCTTATCCATTCCTTGTTGGTGAAAACACCAACAAGGGCTTAAAGATTTGTCCAAAAGAAAAGTCTGACTTAGGTTTTATCTCCATTCCATGTTGGTGAAAACACCAACAAGGGCTTAAGGCTTTAACTCACTTCAGTGATTTTACTTTGGTGATCCTCACTAAACCTTGTGAGGTCGACACGTACAAGGTTCCTTTAGAATCCATAACCATGTCCGTTAAATTAGAAGTGGGCATCAGTGAATTCCGGTTGTGGTACACCTCCCAGTTCTTTTTCAGATCAAAACGCACGAGTCCTCCCAGGTCTGTGGAAATCCAGAGAATTTTTTCAATTTTATCATACAGCACTTTATTTGTGCGATTCACCGGCATCCGTGAGTTTTCGGGTTTGTACTGTTCTATTTTTCCATCCACACGCATAATGGCAATGCCCTCGTTGTGACTTTCCGTTTCCTTATCCTTCCAGTCATATTCCAGAAGTCCAAAATAGAGATTACCTGCTTCGTCTTCGTCCATAGAAGTAATGGTTTTACCCTTCAGCACAGAATTTCCTTTCTCAAAACCCTGAACAAAGCCTCCTTCGCGAATGGCCACAACACCCTTCGCTGTGCCAATCCACAGTCTTTTTTTAGAATCTCTTTTTGCAAAGAGGATCTTGTCTGAAGGAAGTTCTTTCTCTGTTGCCTGGTTTAGCATCGACCAGTTTCCCTCTTTGTGGATTGCCAGTCCCTTATTGGTACAAAAAAAGGTTTCATTGCTTGCCGGATTATCTACAATCTTATACACGCGGTCAAACAGGGCCGTGGTTTTGTAATGCAGGGACCATTTTTTGGTGTCGTAACTCAAAACCCCAAAACGTGTATGAATCCATATGACATTATTCGTATCTGAGGCTACGGTAGTGTAATAAACGGAATCCACAATGTTTTGTTCGCTGTGCGTAAAACCAGTGCTGTCCATTCTGTAAAAGCTATGACGACTGGTTACCCAGACCTGATCGTTTTTGTCCACCGCAAGATCGCCCAGCCGGTTTGCAGACAAAATTGAATTGCGCTCATTCCAAACCTCCAGTCTGTAGTTTTTCAGATGTTCAATCTTATAAGAATAACGGTCGTTTTCGAGCATGGGCATTAAGGGCCGATTCACTGTTTTTATCAATTCTTCGGTACTTTTTCTTTGTACAGAGCCTTCCAGTTTGCCCGACTGCATTTCAAACTGCACCACAATGGACGTTGTCTGAAACTTCCCCCCTATCATGGCAGGCTGCCAGGCTTTAAAGTCCCGGAGTTCTCTGATCAACTCTTTTGTAAGTGGCGTATTTAATTTATCTGTATGACTGATCACACAGGCTTTACCCGCCGAATCAACCAGCACCTGAAAGAAAATCTTTCCTGTTACTGCCGAGGCATGTGAGGACGTACTCACCCGCTCTAACAGCTTTGTAAAATCCTCCTGCTTTACGTTGGCTTTCAGGTCTCCACAATCCATACACAAAGAAGAAAGGTGGCAATCGCTGACCATTACCGGAAAAAGATTCTGAGAACTTCCCCAAAACGAAACAACCGTGAAGAGTAAGCTTATTAGTTTTTTAAACATACTTTATTGGGTACAAATTAGTTTTTCGGCGGGGTTAATGCAAGTGTGTTTATATTAAATTGTCGTTACCAAATACCAGACCGATTCTTCTAAGGGTGATGGATCATTTGTTTTTTGCACGGTGAGTCTCGAGAATTTTTAAGGTATGGTTCAAAGATTCACTGCTCGTCCAGCTCTGATGCCCCGGAATGATGTAGCGGGTTTGTGGGAATTTTGACTGTACCTTTTTAATGGAAATAATCCAGGCTCCTATATCGGCATCAGATAAATTACCCGGACCGTCCGCCTCCGTGCTTTTTACAAAACAGCCCCCATAAAGAATCTTTTCTTTTCCGAACCACAACACAATGTTATCCGGACTATGTCCCTTGCCGGGGTAAAACACTTCAAAACTCTGTTGCCCCCAACGAAAGCTCGTATCTTTTGCCATTAAAAATTCGGCTCGTGCTTTATGCCTTCTTTTGCTCAGCCCGTCGGTTTGTTTTGTGGTGTAGGTTTTAATGCCTTTTTTTCGGTAATACTCCAGGCCGGCTGTCCTGTCCTCGTGAAAATGCGTAGCGAAACACAAAGAGACTTTCTGCCGGTGCCTGAACCAGATGCTGTCCAGCAAAGGTTGAAACTGTGTGGTGTCCCAGGGGGTGTCGATTAACACAGCGCCTGCGTTTGTGAGCACATACATGCCGTTGGCAGGATACAGATCCCCGTCACCCGGATCTCCAAAGGTGGTATAGACATAAAAATCTCCGGTAAGATGTGAGATCAGTAATTTTGAAGACCCCTTTTGTGCAAAGAGTCCAAGAGAGAAAAAAGAGACTATTAAGATGCTGATACTGCGCATTGGTTTTTTATGAACGGTGTAAATGCTAAAAAAGCTTAGTTTATAGCTCCTCAGAGTATTTTTTCAAAACAGACACTGCTCTCTACTTCCGCATACTGTCCGTAATTTTTAATGAGGTGGTAGTGATTCTTTTGGTACAATTTAATGGCCTCAGGTTGTTTTTTACCTGTTTCTAAAATACACCTGTGGTAGCCCAATTCACTGGCCCAGTTTTCCAGCTCTTTTAAAACCAAAGAAGCCAGGCCCATCCCTCTTTTTTCCAGCGGAACAAACATACGTTTAACTTCCATGGTACCTTCTTCGTATTCTTTGATAGCGCCGCATCCCACTGCCCTTTCTCCATCATACAACAGCACCACGTGTTTGATGGCGGCTATTTTATTGAACTGGGCAAAAAAGGCGTGTTCGTCCCCGTCTCTTCTGGCAAGGTCTTTATCTAATTCTACTACAAGTTTTTGAAAGTCCGGGTTTTCTGAATTGGTTCTTTTGATCTGGTACATGGGCCTGTAAATGGAAGAACAAAGATAAAAATTCTTCCTTGTTGGTACAACACCGGCAAGGGCATACATGCTATACGCAGTGGCACTTCACTTTTTCGAGATCACGAGTCCGTCCCAACTCCTTCGGGCCTTAATTTCCTTAATACAGTTCTCTATTGTGTCTGATGCCAAAGCAATAAAACGACCTTCCCAGGACCCGGATGTTTGTTTAAAATAGGGCTTATCTCCACAGTTAAAGCGTACTAATTTTTCAGTTTGTAAATCAGATTTCTCAACTTCTACGATGTCAGGGCTGCCAGCAGGAATACCAGCGGCCGAGTCGGGTTCCATTGCATACGTATAAACAACCTGAAGGGAATCGTAGCTTAATAAAAGCCTATCTTCTGTTAATTGGTATTTCCCTGAGTAATGAGAAATGGTGGAGGGCATACAACAATTGTCGATGGTTTTAATAAAAAGGCTGTCGTTTAAAAACAAAAAAGTCGGCCAGAAGTCAGTGCCAGGCAATATGAGAGAACAATCCGAAGAAACGCTGTCGCTGAGGAGATAAACTTTACCTGAAAGTGAAATTTCAGGTTCCACTTTTTTGTCTTGATTGCTGTCGGGAACCTCTTGCGAACAGGACTGAAGGATTAAATAAATTGTGAAGGCAATAATATAAAACAACTGTCTTTTCATGTTTATGTCTGTATTGGTATAATTGGTTGTAACCCGCCAGGCGTTTCAGATCAAACATCAAGCGCTCGCGAATAATAGTGCAAGATCAGTTGGGTTTATTCAAAGATAAAATTATTCCTTAAAAAAACGTTTAGTATTTGGTTTTTGGATACAAATTTTCTTTTTTGGTGAAAACAGCAGCATGGGTTGAAAAAGATAAAAGTTCGATATAGTACACCCCCTCCCGCCTGCGGAACATTTTTAAGTTCTTATTCCGATAACGCACACATCGTCCACCTGCTCAAGGCTTCCTTTCCAGTCTTCAAATTTTTGACTGATAACACCGGCTTGTTCCCGCATGGGGTTTCCGTGAATGGAAATCAGCATGTCCTCAAACTGCTTGTACTTAAATTTTTTGCCTTTAGGCCCGCCAAACTGGTCCGCAAGTCCATCGGTGAACAAATAAAAGGCGGTGTTTTTCTTAAAATCAATGTGATGTGTTTTAAATGGAACAGGATTGTCAGTTTTACCTATGGGTTGTTTGTCCGCAATAATTTCTTTGAGTTCATTCTCCATTACATACCACAGAGGATTGTTA
>CAZMHW010000274.1:3440-5534 GCA_964566105.1 uncultured Akkermansia sp. | reverse complement strand
GAACTTATAATAAACGAGAATGGATACCGTGTTAAAAAAAACATTTACAAATTTTATCATCAGTATCCTGGCCCCGGCACTTACTTGTTAAGAACAACTGATCCGAACAGAAATAACGGCGTTATTAATATGAACTCCTCCGGCCTACAGCCGTTTTATCTGGAGTCCTTGCTGGTTATTAGTTCCCTTAGCGGGCCAAATAATTCACCGGTATTTACCGTTGACCCCGTTGATAAGGCCTGCATAGGTAAATGCTTTACACACAATCCAGGCGCATACGATCCTGACAACGATTCCTTAAGCTTTAAACTCTCCACCCCAAAAAGCGGGGTCGGACAAACAGTTTTAGGTTATGTCACACCTAAAACCCAGGCAGGAGGCACGTTTAGCATTGATCCCCGTTCCGGCACATTAAGCTGGTGTAACCCTGTTGATCAGGGTGAGTACAACATTGCCTTTGTAGTGCAGGAGTGGCGTAAAAACACCAGTGATTCCATGCAGCTGGTTGGCACGGTGTTGCGCGATATGCAGGTGGTTGTAAGACCCTGTCCCAACAACGACCCTCCACTCATCATTGTTCCGCAAGACACCTGCGTGGAAGCAGGAACACTTATCCGAAAAAAAATAACAGTGTCCGATCCCGATCTTGGAAATACGGTTACTCTTAGCGGATTTGGCGGAGCCTTTTCCGTTCCTCCTCCGGTTGCGGTATTAACAAACACTTTCTCTGTTATGAGTAACGTTAACGGAAAAAAATTTACCGCTGACTTTAGTTGGCAAACCACGTGTAATCACATCTCACGCCAATTTCACCTTACAACTTTTAAAGCCGAAGACGATGCTGCCAACCAGAAACTGGCGACCTACAGTGTTTATAAAATTCGTGTGGTTCCTCCTTCCGTGAAAGGACTTGTTGCTTCACCAACAGGCACTGCCATAAAATTAGACTGGACAGCTTCTGTCTGTAACCCCACCAATAATCCATTGATGGGCTATAAAATTTATCGGCAAGACGGCTGCGTTTCGTTTACAGCACAGCCCTGTCAAACCGGAATACCTTCTTCTTCCGGATTTGTTTTAATTGGCAAAACCAATTCCAAAACCTCATCCTTCACAGATGATAATAACGGAAATGGCTTGATTGTGGGACAGTTTTACAGCTATTTAATAATTGCTTATTATTATGATGGTTCCGAATCCTTTGCAGGACTTCCTGTTTGTGCAAAACTGAAACGTGACGTTCCTGTGCTCGTTAACGTAGATGTTCTTTCCACCTCTTCTTCCGCAGGTTCAGTGCGCGTAAGATGGAGTCGGCCACTTAAAACTTCCGGGAACTTTGACAGCCTTGCCTTTCCGGGGCCATACCGTTTCGATCTGAAACACAAAGAAGGTAACGTCTTTGTTACTGTTTTTAGTACTGTGCGTGATTTTCTTTTCAAACTAGATACAGTGTTTGATCACAAAAATTTAAATACACTGGACAGTACACACGAATATCTGGTTGATTTTACAGCCGGAGCTACCAAAATAGGCTCTTCTGCAAAAGCAACATCTGTATTTTTAAAATTAAATCCATCCGACAGGAGAATGGATCTCCAGTGGTCTTCCAAAACACCGTGGAAAAATTACAATTATGTTATTTATCGCAAGAATCCGGCCTCACTTACTTATTCTCCTGTAGCAACTACGAGCGCAACAAGTTACAGTGATCTGGATAACATTGTCAATAAAAACACTTATTGCTATTATGTAACAAGCGAAGGCAGCTACTCCGATCCTACTATCGCCAAACCCCTACTTAACAAGTCGCAGGAGGCTTGCGCATTTGTAAAAGATCTCACGAAACCATGCACACCCACACTCTCGGTTGAAGCGGATTGCAAAACCGGCTTCGTAGCTGTACGCTGGAAAAATGTCAGACCTATTTGCAGTGACGATGTTATCAATTATTATTTATATTACAAGGAATATGATGCTGCTATTTTGGATTATACAGCATGCCTAAAGAAAAGACCAAACGACACGAAAGTATTGTCAAAAAGAAGTGATGTTTATTTTACTATTGGTAATTATAAAGCAGCAATTGCAGACTAC
>CAZMHW010000274.1:0-3430 GCA_964566105.1 uncultured Akkermansia sp. | reverse complement strand
TTACAAGAGTACCCTTGATGAACCCTATCAAAAAGTGTTTGAAACAGACTCTACCTTTTATCTTTACGACGGACTAGATCTTTTTTCCGGTTGTTATGCGATTCAATCTGTGGATTCCAGCGGAAACCTGAGTCCATTGAGCCAGGATTTTTGTATTGACAATTGCCCCGAGTTCGAATTACCCAACATCTTTTCACCCAATGGAGACGGAAGCAATGATTTTTTTAAAGCCATTAAAGTCCGGCAAGTCAAAGAAATTAATCTTATCATCGTCGACCGTTGGGGTAATCTTATGTACAAAAGCCGCGACCCACTTTTTAAATGGGACGGAATTAATACGAATAGTAAGCAACAAGTGAGCGAAGGAACCTTTTTTTATGTGTGTGAGGTTTTCGAACCACGCTTAACCGGTATCACCAAAAGAATTCTAAAAGGTTCTGTCCAGGTTGTGAGATAATCAAGCTTTACTCCTATCTTAGCCGTTTCATTTAAAGAGCTTATTTTGGAGAATCAAAATCCTCCAAACAATACTAACAGATTTCACATCGATGAAACTTTATAAAAACCTTGTAAATTCCGTAGCCCTGACGCTGCAGGAAATTTTTACCAAAAACCGATATGCCGATAAGGCCCTGGAAAAAGTATTCAAACAAAACCCTCAATGGGGAAGTAGAGACAGACGTTTTGTGGCCGAAGGGGTTTACGAGATCGTCCGCAACTTTCGTCTGTACTCAGAACTAGCGGAATCACAAACTAATTTCTGGTTCATCACTGCGGTTTGGCTTGTCGTGAAACACAATGAAATACCAGACTGGCAGGAATTTAAGCATGTGAATCCGGCTTTTATTCTTTCGCAGAAAGAAAATTTAAAATCTAATTTACCAGTGTACGAATCTTACCCTGACTGGCTTTGGGAATTAGGTACAAAAGAATTGGGCGCTGACACATGGCAAGCAGAAGCTTTGGCTATGAATCAACAGGCTCCGGTATTTTTACGTGTTAATACTCTAAAAACTTCACGTAACAAACTCAAGGAGGCGCTAAAAAATGAAAAGATAGAGACTACTGAACCGGTCGGAATAGAAAGTGCTCTGCAACTCTTGAAACGCGAAAATGTGTTTCAAACCAAACTTTTTAAAGAAGGTAATTTTGAAGTTCAGGATGCGGGTTCTCAAATGATCGGCGAATTCCTCGATCCTAAACCTACCGATTTTGTGGTAGACGCTTGCGCCGGCGCCGGCGGTAAAAGTCTGCATCTCGCCGCCCTCATGAAAAACAAGGGCAAAATAATCAGCCTGGATGTGGAAGACTGGAAACTGGAAGAACTAAAAAAACGTGCTAAACGCGCGGGTGTTTCTAACCTGGAGGCTCGTCTCATTGAAGAAAATAAAACCATAAATTCTTTTGAGAACAAGGCTGATAAATTACTGTTAGATGTGCCATGCAGTGGACTGGGAGTTCTGAAAAGAAATCCCGACGCCAAATGGAAACTAACAAACGAAAGCATCGAACGCACAAAAAAAACACAACAGGAAATTATTTCCAACTACTCTAAAATGCTTAAATCCGGTGGAAGTATGGTTTACAGCACCTGTAGTATACTTCCAAGCGAAAATGAGGAACAGGTGCGTACCTTTTTATCAGGACACCCAAACTTCGAATTGGTAAAAGAAAAAACCATCTTACCCAGTCAGGGCTTTGATGGTTTTTACATGGCACTTATTAAAAAAGGGTCCTAGTTATTTGATCTCCACAGATTCGATGATCTCGTATCCAAGGTATTTCTCCAGAATCTGGTGATATACTTTAGTAGAAGTAAAACCAAATCCACTTTCAAAAAATTCGCTCAAATGCGCCGCATGAATACTGTTTTTGGGCATCACAAAGCCAAGGTTTTCTTTCGGCTCGGTAAATACTTTTTGTATTTTAAGAAATTTGGCTGGATTTGCTTTTAGAAAAGCCCAGTAAGCCACAATGTCTACATAACCAAAAGCGGAATTATTTCCCAGAATTCCTTCCAGAACGCGTCCTTGTGTTTCTGTGAAACTTATCTTTAGTGTAGGAATATAAAGTGTTTTAATTTGGTTGATATAATTCATGTGGCTGGAACCACTTACAACTATCGCATTCAATCCACCAAGCGTTTTAACTATTTCCTCCTTAGTTTTGGTTTTTATAGTTGGCACGCGACCCGCAGTTATCAGCACAGCCACGTTTTGGAGATAAGGTGGGGTAAACAAAACATCCTTTTCTCTGTCCTTATTTATGGTAACAGATCCCAGGCCTACAATCTTTGAATTGCCTCCTTTTACCGAATTGTAAAAAGCGCCAAATTCTTTGTAGGCATTATAGACTACTACGACAGATACATTTTTCTTTTGTTTTAGCCAGGCAACATACTCCTCCATAATATCGACCTCAATTCCTTTCAGCTTTCCGCCTTCAGTATAAGCGTAGGGAAAGTTCTCATAATAATTGATGATCAAGGAATCCACTGCCTGGGACTTAAGTCCGGTAAAGCAGCCAAGTAACAACGCGATTAAACTTAATTTCCTCATAGTTATAGTTTTTTACAAATGTGCCTATTAAACTTATGCAAATCCTGACAAAGATCAGTAAGCTTTTCGCAAAGGCTTGTTAATAAGTATAAAAAATCCCGATGTTAAGTCGTTGATAAATAATACGTTATGGTTATTTTGAATCTGCAAAAAGCCACTACTTTTAAGGTTTTAGACATATTTTAAACTAAATTTGTAGTAAAAGTAAAGAATATGAAAAAACTTATTTCCCTCATTTTTATTTGCCTGGGATTGACTCTTAATGCGCAAACCATTGTAAAAAATGTAGATGCCGCCACATTTAAAAAACTCATCGATGAAAAAAAATCTGTTTTGATTGACTTGCGTACTGCCGACGAAATCACGAACAAAGGCATGATTAAAGGTGCCACGCAGATTGATTTTTTGGCAAAAGATTCGGAAACAACCATCGCTAAGCTCGACAAGAAAAAAACCTATCTCATTTATTGCGCCGGTGGCGGAAGAAGTGGCGATTGCGCGGAATTGATGCAAAAACTGGGGTTTAAAGAGGTGGTTAATCTTGAAAAAGGATTTGATGACTGGAAAAGAAAAGGGTTTGAAATAGAAAAGAAATAAGTTGAAAGTTATTTACGCAATACCTGGCCTAGGCACAACTAAAGAACTCTTTCGGAATATTTCCATTACAAATCATCAACTACAAATACTTGACTGGCCAGAGGTAAAAAAAGAATTTACGTTAAAAGATTATTCCAACGAATTTCTTAGCCAAATAGATACCTCTAAACCCGTAAACCTCATTGGTGTGTCCTTTGGTGGGATGTTGTGCAGCGAATTAGCTGACCGCATTACTGTTGATAAGGTCGTTCTGATCTCATCCTGTAAAGACAGAT
>CAZMHW010000273.1:4125-5544 GCA_964566105.1 uncultured Akkermansia sp. | reverse complement strand
AGCCCGGTAATCCAAGCGTAACACGGCTTATAGATTCTACCGGACTTTTGATGTCATAAAAAAACTGTGCATTTTCAATACTTATTGATTGGGCACAATAATCGGTATCTAAATTTAGCGAGTAGATGATTCTTTTATCTGTGAGGCTCAAATCGTTATCAACATTTTTCTTAACAATCAAAATACCACCTTCTTTCACTTGTTTCGAAAATAATGTATAGCCTTCTTTTACATGATTCGCGTCTCCATAAATATCTAAATGATCAGCATCAGCACTTGTTATCAATGCTATGTGAGGGTGAAGCGTTAAAAAGGAGCGGTCGTATTCGTCAGCTTCCACTACCACATAAGCATCTTTGTCATTCGCATCCCCTAAGAGAAGATTGGTATTGTAGTTTTTGGAAATTCCGCCCATAAAGGAAAAACAATTAATACCGGCACTTTTTAACACATGTGTCACCAAGGTGGTAGTAGTGGTTTTACCATGGGTACCGGCAATCGCAATGGTTTTGAAGGCTTTGGTAATCTCCCCCAACACCTGTGAGCGTTTTAGAATAGTATAATTATTATCCAGTAAGTACTGATATTCGGCGTGTTCTTTTGGAACGGCCGGTGTATACACAACCAGGACTTCCTCTTTCTTAAACTTCGAAAGCAGAGTCTCCAATCCTTTCACATCCTCGCTGTAATGACAGACAATTCCCTCCTGTTCCAGCAATTTTGTCAAACCGGTAGAAGTCTTATCATAACCTACTACTCTTTTTTTGTAATGGTTAAAAAAACGAGCGAGCGCACTCATGCCAATACCACCAACCCCCAAAAAGTAATACAGTTTATAGTCTACAATTTTCATACTATTTATGTCCTGCCAGTTTTAATACCTCCCGGGCAATCAGATTGGTTGCGTCTTTATAGGCCATCTTACCCATCTGTTCTTTAAGACTTTCCTGTTGTGCAGAATTCCTTACCAAGGCAATGGCTTTTTCTATCAACACTCCTTTTGCTTCATTGTCTTTTACGAGAATAGCGGCGTTTTTGTTCACCAGCGCCATCGCGTTTTTAGTTTGGTGATCTTCCGCGGCCGTTGGCAGAGGAACAAGAATACTTGGTTTCTGAACGATACACAATTCAGAAATAGCTCCGGCACCAGCTCTGGAAATAACAACATCCGCAAAGGCATAAGCCAGATCCATACGTGAAATAAATTCTAATACCAGGATATTTTTTTGTTCAAAAGGGGTCGCTTGTTTTTTCGCTGTTTCGTAGTAGATCTTACCCGTTTGCCACACCACCTGGATATTATTATCTGCGAATTTCGCCAACCCTTCTCCCGTAGCTTCGTTAATAGCCTTTGCACCAAGACTACCACCAACTACTAACACTGTCTTTTTTGTGGAATCTAATTTAAAAAAACGCATG
>CAZMHW010000273.1:0-4089 GCA_964566105.1 uncultured Akkermansia sp. | reverse complement strand
TATCTTTTGGAAAATACTTTTCCATTCCTTCGTAGGCCACACAGATCTTAGCTGCTTTTTTAGAGAGTATTTTATTCGTAATTCCAGCGTAGGAATTTTGTTCCTGTAACAAAACCGGAATTCCCTTTGCCGTCGCAGCTCTCAGTAATGGTCCACTTGCGTAGCCCCCTGTACCAACCACTACATCGGGTTTAAAGTCGCGGATAATTTTCCGTGTTTTGAAAAGACTTTTAAGAATAAGAAAGGGCAATTTTAAATTAGCAAGTGTCAGTTTACGTTGCAAACCCGCAATAGGAACACCTATTATTTTATAACCGGCAGCCGGAACCTTTTCCATTTCCATTTTTCCGAGGGCTCCCACAAATAAGATCTCTGAATCCGGTACCAGTTTTTTTATTTCATTAGCTATGGCAACTGCCGGGAAAATATGCCCGCCTGTACCACCTCCACTTAATATGACTTTTAATGTTTTCACCAAAATTTAAAAAGATTTAATTTCCTGAATACGCAGAATCTACGCTGCTTCCAGTTTTTCTTCACCCTTATCCTCGTTGGCGCGACTCACACTTAAAATAATTCCAAGTGCGATCATGGTAAACCAAATAGAAGTTCCACCCATACTGATGAGTGGGAGGGGTTGACCTGTAACAGGAAATAGATTTACTGCCACCGCCATGTTTACCAAAGCCTGAAAAACAAGGCTAAACGAAAGGCCAATAGCAACCAAGCCTCCGAAGGGTTTATCGTTATCACGCATGATTTTTATACCGCGATACAAAAGGATCATATATAGAAACAATAAGAGAAATCCACTCCATAAACCATACTCTTCAATAATGATGGCATAAATAAAATCGGAAGAAGCCTGCGGTAAAAATGCGCGTTGCGTGCTATTACCCGGACCTTTCCCTATAATTCCACCGGTAGCAATGGCAATTTTCGCCTGCTCACTTTGAAAATTACTTTTACTGTCGCCTTTTGAAAAATTTTCAATACGTGCTTTCCAGGTACTTCCCCTTCCTCCCGGAATTGACTCAGGAGCCAGCCACACCCATGAAAAAAACAAAGCAGCAACCAGGATACAGATGCCGAAGATCTTCAGTATTATTTTTATGTTGATGCCACCCAAAAACATCAACAGAATACAATTAAAAAATAAAAGAGCCGCGGTTGAAAAGTTGGCCGGAAGAATCAAAGCGCATACCAGTCCAATTGGCACAAGCAGGTATTTACCAACAGATTTAAAATCGGTCAGCTCCTTTGCCTTTACGGTAAGTACGCGGGCTACATAGATCAGGAGCATTAATTTGGCGATGTCAGAAGACTGAAAGGTTAAGCCTATTCCCGGAATTGGAATCCACCGGGAGGCTTCACCTGCACTTACTCCTCTTAATAAAGTGTACACTAATAAGGGAATAGAAAGAATGAAACCAATTTGCGCTACTTTGCTGAACACCGTGTATTTTATTTTATGAAACATGTACGCAATACCAAACCCTAGTGCTACTATGACAAAATGTTTCAATAAATAATACTCAGAGTTCCCTTGCTTAAACTTATGTGCAAGAGTAACAACGGCGCTATAAACTACTAAAATAGATAGCAACGACAGGAAGAACATGATCGCCCATATTACCTTATCTCCTTTTAAATAGTTAAAAAGTTTCATCTTTTAATCCGTTTGATTAAAAATTAAAGCGCGCGTACAGCTCCTTTAAACTGCATACCTCTGTCTTCGTAATTTTGAAATAAATCAAAACTTGCACAGGCAGGCGATAAAAGAACAACATCACCCTTCTTACCAATTTTATAAGAAGCCGCTACTGCGTCTGCCGCGTTGTCTGTTTCAACAATCGTCTCCACAACGTCTTTAAAAGCGGCAACGATCTTACTGTTGTCTTTACCTAAACAAACAATGGCTTTTACACGATTTTTTACCAGATCCAGCAACTCGTTATAGTCGTTTCCTTTGTCTTGTCCACCGCAGATCCATACAACCGGCTTTTCCATGCTTTCCAAAGCATACCAGGTTGAATTAACGTTAGTGGCTTTTGAATCATTTATAAATTCAATGCCGTTAATGGAAGCTACAAATTCCAGGCGGTGTTCAATGTTTTGGAAATCCTGTAAACTTTCGCGGATGATTTCTTTACGAACATCCACGATTCTGGTAGCCAGCGAGGCCGCCATGCTGTTGTAAACATTGTGTTTACCTTGCAGTGCTAATTCTTCAATTGTCATAATTAAGGGTGTTTGGTTTGGTTTATAATTAAGGGTTATTTGGTTCTCGGTTAAAAATGCTCCGTCTCCATCAATTGGTTGTTTGATGCTGAAAGGAACACAGGTAGCATTTAATTTGTGTTCTTGCATGAAGGTGGTTATGACTTCATCGTCGGTGTTATACACAAAATATTGCTCCTTGCTTTGGTTGTTGGCTATTCTGAATTTTGAGGCTACGTAGTTTTCAAATTTGTATTCATATCTGTCTAAATGATCGGGCGTAATATTTAATAACACGGCTACATCAGCGGTGAAGTCATACATTCCGTCTAATTGAAAACTGCTGAGTTCAAGAACGTAATAATCGAAATTTTCACGTGCCACCTGCAAGGCAAAACTCTTTCCCACATTTCCACCTAGCCCTACATTGTAACCGGCCTTCTTCATAATATGGTAGGTTAAAAGTGTTGTTGTGGTTTTTCCATTCGATCCGGTAATACAAATTTTCTTAGCAGTGGTGTAACGTCCTGCAAATTCTATTTCCGAAATCACAGGAACAGATTTTGCACGCAATTTTTGCACCAATTCTACCTTATCAGGAATACCCGGACTCTTAACCACCTCATCGGCATTAAGAATCTTTTCTTCAGTATGTACTCCTTCTTCGAACAAAATATTTTCTTCTACTAATTGTTGTTTATACTTTTCTTTTATTAATGATTTGTCACTAACAAAAACATCAAAACCTTTTTGTTTGGCCAGTATTGCTGTGCCAACTCCGCTCTCACCACTTCCCAGTATTACCAGTCTTTTCGCCACTATCTTAGTTTCAGGGTTACAAACGTTAATACTGCCAGTGCAATGCCAATGATAAAAAAGCGCATCACGATCTTCGATTCATGAAATCCTACCTTTTGATAATGATGATGTAAGGGAGCCATCTTAAACAAACGGTTTGCCTGGGCATATTCCAACCCGTGTTTTTTTCGCTGGTATTTAAAATAATATACCTGCATGATTACCGATAAATTTTCAACCAGGAACACTCCGCATAAAATCGGTATCAACAACTCCTTGCGGATGGCAATGGCATACACAGCTATAATTCCACCAATGGCAAGACTTCCGGTGTCACCCATAAATACCTGGGCAGGAAAAGAATTGTACCAGAGGAATCCTATACAGCCACCAATGAACGCAGCGATAAACACCACCAGTTCGCCTGAATTAGGAATGTACATGATGTTGAGATAATCAGCGAATACCGTGTTACCTGAAACATAGGCTAAAATACCCAGTACGGTTCCAATGATCGCACTCGTTCCGGCAGCCAGACCATCAATACCATCCGTAATATTGGCTCCGTTTGAAACTGCAGTTACAATCAGGATAACAATAGGTATAAAAATAATCCAACCGTATTTCAGGCAGTCGTCACAGGCCCAGGAAATGAACTTACCGTAATCCAGCTCGTTATTCTTTGAAAACGGGATGGTTGTTTTTAACGTCTTAACCGGCGTTTCCGAATATTTAGGAGCTAACTTATGTTCAACAGGTGTGGAAATATTTCCAAGTTGAGAAGCGGTAGACAAGGTGCGTTCTTTGATTACAACATCGGGATGGAAATACAACACACATCCCACTATTAAACCAATCCCAATTTGTCCCAACACTTTAAATTTACCTTTCAATCCCTCCTTATCCTTTTTAAAGACCTTGATGTAGTCATCCAAAAAACCGATAGCGCCGAGCCACACAGTAGTAATAAGCATCAAAACGATGTAAACATTATGTATCTTGGCAAACAAAAGTGTTGGAATAATAATGGCGCCTATAATGATTAGTCCGCCCATCGTAGGAGTTCCCTTT
>CAZMHW010000272.1:3388-5564 GCA_964566105.1 uncultured Akkermansia sp. | reverse complement strand
CTGCATAAAGCTTAGCGGCATTGATTTCATTTTTTTGAAACTCAATATTTTGACCGGATGCATTTAAAAAAGAATTAGTGTAAACCAGCTTTACAGAATCGTTTTCTATCATCGTCTTGTCATAATTCAATTCAAATGCGATGCCATACAGCTGACTTATAGTATTTATACTATCTCCGAGTAGAATTTGTGCTTTATTCCATTGTCCGGCATTGGCGATCGCTTCACTGGCAATGCTCAATTGTGGATTAATTGCGGACTCCTCCTGTGTTTTAAAAGCATGTCCGAGCAAAAAATTAGCTGTAATAGCCGTATTGTCTGACGCGTTTACAACACCATCGCCATTGCAATCAGCGTGACATTGATTTTTACCGGTACTTACTGAACCAGACCAATTCGAGGCAAACTGGCTTACAAATGTATTTCCACCGGGGTTTCGTGATGGTCCCGTATTTCCGTTTGCCAACCCTAATTCAAACACATCCAGATTATCCACTACCCCATCGCTGTTGGCATCTCCTGGCCATACATCAGAACACGTGTTGCTAACGCTAATGGCAGTGGTTCCTGTGCTTGGGCAGCCATTGGCATCAGTTCCACTTACAGTATATACGGTATTCGCGGCAGGTATTACATTCATGGTAGGGCCTGTTGCCGCGTTACTCCAAATCTGATTACTTCCGTTGGCTGTGTAGGTAACGCTGGATCCCGCACAAACGGTATTCGAGCCATTAACTGTAAGTGGAATGGGATTAAGCGTTGAACAACTAATAACGAAAGAAAAAGAAGAAGTACAGTAACTTACAGCATCAAGTGCCAAAAAAGACCATACTCCACAATTAGATAATGAGTAAGTGTTAAGGCTGGACAAAGTGCTTGTCGGAGCCATATATACTCCAGGTAAGAAAACAGTGTAAGTTACAAAACCTCCCGAGGGATTAGTAGTAGTTCCATATCCACTAATGATAACGCTGGAAGATGTGCAAGCCATTGAATAGGAAGAGGCATTTAAACTAAATGTAGGTTTCCCAATTGTAGAACTGACATGAATTGTATCTTGAACAACACAACTACTTACATTATCTCTAAACTCTACAGTATAGGTACCTATGTGGTTCAGCGTAACAACTGATGTAGAAGTTCCACTGCTAGCCAGGGGAATATTACCCGGTCCTATCCAACGGGAACTTATATTCGCTGAATAATTAGAAGTAGCCGTCACTGTTTCTCCGTACTGACAATTCGTTAAGGTCAAAACTGAAGGACAAGTTACTGTTGGACATTGGGCTCGGCTAAAGAGTGAAAGGAGCAAGCAGAATATCAAAAAGCCGATCTTGTTCATGGGGTTTGTTTTCCTTCTTTTAACAAGTATTATGCCAAACTTTGTAAAAATCAAAAACCCGCCGGGTTGCTCAATCCGCGGCAGGTTTTCTTTCTGGCTCTGTTTGTAGTGTTTGTTTATTCTTCTGCAAAGGCTATGGCCCTTGTAGTGAGCGCAGTTTGAATCTTTTTACTGTTTCTGTTCTCTGAAGATTTTACCTGACGTAATTCTCTTTTAATGTAATCTGTATATTCCTGGTTGTATGAAAACTCATCCAGCGCATAATCAAAGGCGATAATCGCTACAGGAAAATCCAGAATATCTTCGTTAAAGGCTTTGGCGGCGCCTTCTTTAATTAGTCCTGTTTCAAACTCAAAGCTATAAATAAGGTCGCTTTGGGTTACCATTTCGGTGTTTACTGATACCAGTTTAGAGAGGTATCCTTTTTTAGTGATGCGGATGGCATAATAGGTGTTTTTTTCGAGTACAAATTTAAAACGTTTTTTACCGTCTTTTAAAATCGCCGAATCCAACACCTCATTTGCACTGATCAATTCTACTTTACAAATCTGATCAATACCTTCGTCGGCATTCGTAATCTTCCCCTCTATGAGTAAACACGACAGGGAATCAAAAGTGATCTTATGTTTTGCTTCTGCTTTAAAGCTACAGGCCAGTATAAACAGACAGCAGGCAATGGCGGAGTTTAATATTGAGCGTTTCATGTTATTTTTTTATGGGTGGATGTTATATTTCTTCTAATAAAACAGATCGATAAAGCAGATGTTCAATACAATTCCGAAGAATAATATTCCAACTTTAACTAACAAGAGTTTACCGTCTGATAATACACTT
>CAZMHW010000272.1:0-3378 GCA_964566105.1 uncultured Akkermansia sp. | reverse complement strand
CTGCGTCTCGCAATTCAGGGTGTTGATTTCTTGAGTTTTCATG
Organism: uncultured Akkermansia sp.; assembly: GCA_964566105.1. Lineage (GTDB taxonomy): Bacteria > Bacteroidota > Bacteroidia > B-17B0 > Aurantibacillaceae > Aurantibacillus. The sequence goes on along the minus strand of CAZMHW010000272.1, from coordinate 3,335 downwards.
GTGCTTATATTTTAATTGTGTTGTTGTTTTCTTTTCTTATTCAAAGGTACTTTGTGCTTCTTCTTTTTGGTGGACCATAGCCCACAACTTGTTTCAGATGTAAGATTTTGGCTGTTTTTGTCAGTCCCGAAACTGCCTGAAAAAATTTTAGGCTGCCCACAAGTCTCCTGATGGAACCAGGTGACATTTCACTTCCAGATAACTCTCCAGACGGTATCCTTGTTTGTAAGGAATTACGTCCAGTATTTTATCCTCGTGCAGACTTACAATTTCTTCCACAAAAAATCCGTTCAGAAAATACAATTTTATTAAACTGTCTTTTTCAATATCGGCGTCAAGGAACATGGCATTTTGTTCAATTAAAGAACATTGTTCTCCTCTACTCATTTTAGCGAAATCGTAAAACGATTGGAGATTTAATTGCGGATGGATGGCATCTATTTTCATAACCTTTGTTTTATGATGTAAAATTACTACCACAGAGAGCCGGTATCAATTCATATCCCGAATGGCTATTACAGATGTAAGATTCATTAGAAAAAACAAGGACAAAAAAGGGCCGGAAAAAAGAATACATTCGCAAAAAGTCAATCCTGTTGGGGGATACAGAGCTTTCCGGATGATTAATTCAAAAAATAAAAAATCGAAGCGCGGTATTTTTTAGCGCTCACATGTAAGAAGATAAATTTTGTCTGAATCTTAACTGGTCTTTTCCAGCAACATCATAGCCCACTCATTTTCATGATGACTCGTGATCAGTTCAAAACCCTGCGCTGCAGCTACCGCCTTTAGTTCTTCTACATCGGTTGTAAAAAAACCACTCAGAAACAATTTTGTTCCCTTAATTGCTACTTTAGCATAAGTAGGAATTTGCGCTTTAAGAATATTTTTATTGATGTTAGCAAGAATCACATCAAATGGTTTTTCTGCATATAAGAGGTCCACATCTCCTTTTTTAAGAAGAATATCCGCATAATTGTTAGCCGCACAATTCTCTATCGCATTCTCCACGCTCCACGCATCTATGTCAATGCCCAAAACTTCTCCCGCGCCCAGAATCTTTGCGAGAATAGCCAAAATACCCGTGCCGCAGCCCATGTCGAGCACCCGTTTATTTTTCAGGTCTGTATTAAACAGTTCCCTGCACATTAATCGGGTGGTTTGATGATGCCCCGTACCAAAACTCATTTTAGGCATAATCACAATTTCATGCTTCACCACAGTGTTTTTAGTATGGAAAGGCGCACGGATACATAACAGGTCTTCGACAAAAACGGGTTCAAAGTTTTTTTCCCATTCGGCGTTCCAGTTGGTATTTTCAATTCTTTCTACCTGAAAAGAATACGTAAAATCCTCAAATTGAAAGTCAGAAAGCTCAGGCACAGCGTTTCCCTCTTCCTGAATATACGCTGTAAATCCGGTTTCGGTGTAATCAAAACTTTCAAAACCAAGATCAGAGATCAATGCGACCAATATCTCAGAACCGGGTTGAACCGGACTCACTGTAAAATGATAGACCAGATAACTCATGCGAACGAACTCATAATAATACAAAAATCCTCCGCCTTTAAACTGGCACCACCTATTAAGCCACCGTCCACATCCGGACAGGCAAACAATTCCTTAGCGTTCTGTGCATTACAACTTCCACCGTACAAAATGGAAATAGTCTGTGCCACAGTATCTGAAAAAATACCGGCGATCGTTTTCCTGACAAAAGCGTGCATTTCCTGTGCTTGTTCCGGACTGGCCGTTTCACCTGTACCTATGGCCCAAACTGGTTCGTAAGCAAGAACGAGTTGATCTGTCCTATCCTTTGGAAAAGCACTAAGCACTTCTGTCAACTGTGTTTTCACGGTCTCAAAATGTGTTGCATTTTTCCGCTCCAACAATTGTTCCCCAAAACAGAAAATCACCTTCAGTTGATTGTCCAGTGCTCTCTGTATTTTTAACCGCAACTGTTCGTTCGTTTCCTTAAAATAGGTCCTGCGTTCACTGTGCCCCACCAGAACATAACTACAGCCTGCCGATTGTATCATGGAAGCAGATACTTCACCGGTATAAGCTCCTTTGTCATGTTCGCTGCAGTTTTGGGCACCCACGTGAAAATTCGTTTCTTCCTGTACCATTACCTTTAACATATGCAGGTAAGGAAAAGGTGGGAAAATAATTTTCTCAGGCCCGGAGATTGTTTTTGATCTTTCTTTAATACCCGCAACCAGATCATAGGCTTCCACCCAGTTTAAATTCATCTTCCAGTTACCTGCTACTATCTTTTTTCTACTCATGTCTGTTTATTTTACACGTACCCGTGGATCTAAAATTCCATAAATAATATCCACCACAATGTTTATCACTACAAATATAGACGCAAAAATTAAAGTTGCACCCATCACCACCGGCAGATCGTTATTATTCAAAGCGTCTACCACCTCGTTACCAATTCCTTTCCAGCTAAAGATCTTTTCCACAAACACGGCTCCCGCCATTAAGCCCGCGAACCAACCCGAAATAGCGGTGACCACAGGATTGAGGGCGTTTTTTAGCGCATGTTTAAAAACAATCCGTGCAAATGACAAACCTTTAGCCCTGGCAGTCCGGATATAATCCTGCGACAAAACATCCAGCAGAGAACTCCTGGTAAGTTGTATCACAATACTGAGTGGCCGCACTCCTAAGGTAATTGCCGGAAGAATAAGATTTTTGAGTTTCAGCTCCTCTCCATTCCACACATCCAGATCATACAGACTCCCTGAAGGATTTAAACCGGTATAGTTAGCAAGGACATAACCAAACAACCAGGCCACGATCAGTCCAACTAAAAAGGAGGGGGCACTCATCCCAAACACAGTGGCGAAGAAAAAAATAGAGCGGTCCAGCCATGAGTTTTTTTTCACCGCGGTCACAATGCCCAGCAAAATACCGATAAAGGAGGCAATCAAAATGGATGTAAAGGCCAATACAGCGGTTTCAGGGAGGGTTTCACGGATAATCTCAGATACATTACGCTTCGTAATATAACTCCGTCGCAGGAAGGGTAGTTTCAAAACAAGTACATCATTTGTTCCCAGTGTAAAAAGGGGGGTCCAGTCGTACTTGGAGGGATTCAGGTACCAGAAATCCTCATCGTTGCGGTAATTATGCACCGATAACGGAGAAAGGTCGTTTAAATAGTTGAGATACTGGTTAAAAAGGGGTTTGTCGGTACCCAGATCCTTGTGTATGGCCTCTACCGCCTCTTTGTTTGCCCTTTGCCCCAGCATAACCGAAGCGGGATCACCGGGTAGGACATTGAACAAAAAGAAGATGGTGGTAATTACCCCGAAAAGCACTAC
>CAZMHW010000271.1:0-5601 GCA_964566105.1 uncultured Akkermansia sp. | reverse complement strand
ATCAATAAGCGCGTTTTAGTCATTATACCCTGTTATAACGAGGCCCAGAACGTTACGGCCCTTTATAGAGATTTAAAAGGTGTTTCTATTGAAGGCTGCTCTGTTTTTCCATTGTTTATTAATGACAATTCTAACGACGACACAAAGAAGATTCTCACACAGCTCGGTGTCACTTTTCTGGACAATGTTGTCAATTTAGGAATAGGTGGCGCTGTGCAACTGGGATTTATGTACGCGCATGAAAACGGTTTTGACGCAGCAGTTCAGATGGATGGTGATGGACAGCATCCTCCGGGTGAGTTAAAAAAATTAATAGAGCCCCTTCTAAAAAACGAAAGCGATGTTGTGATTGGGTCGAGATTTATGGATAACCATGGCTTTCGCTCCACTTACGCCAGAAGACTAGGGATTCGTTTTTTTAACAGGTTAAATCGTTTGCTTGTAAAGCTGGACATCAAAGATCCTACCTCGGGATTTCGCGCCTATAACAAACATGCGATTCTCGAATTAATCAATTATTACCCGGATGAATATCCGGAACCCGAAGTGATTATTTATCTTGCTCATAAAAAGATAAGTATAAAAGAAGTCCCCGTTAAAATGGAAGAAAGACAAGGTGGAAGCTCTTCCATAAGACATTTCACCACATTGTATTACATGGCCAAGGTTACTTTAAACAGTATTGTTTTACACGTTAAAATGAAATTACATGCATAAACTGGAAATCTTTAAAATACAGGTGGTGGCAATAATTGCCGTGGTATTATTTTTTGGAATGGTCCTTCGTTTGATCTTAAAAGGCAAACTTCGCACCGAATATTCCTTTATTTGGATCGCCATGGGCAGCATTTTTCTTCTTTTTTCGGTATGGAGAGATTTGCTCGACCTCATGGCCGGCTTTTTTGGTGTGTTTTATGCGCCATCACTCATTTTTATGTTCTTCTTTTTTATGATCTTCATTTTCCTGATCCATCTTTCGGTGGTGAATTCAAAACAACATGAGCAAATTAAAAAACTCACGCAGGAGATTGCTTTGATTAAAGAAAAGCTGGAGAGACCTAAAGATTAAACGAGCCTGACTGAATATTACCTATACAGCTTAACGGGACAAACCCTAAGCGAAAGCTCTTTTCCGAATGTGGGAGTTTATATTAAATCCCCAAATTAACTCCGTTGATCCAAACAAGAGCTCCTCTTGAAATAGCAAAATCCTGCCTTCGTAAAAAACAAGATTTCTGCCCCTCTCACGCATGAAAACAGAAAACCCACGCGTTGCGTGGGTTTTGCTCTCATTGTAGTCCCAATTGGATTCGAACCAATGGCCGCCGGTTTAGAAAACCGGTGCTCTATCCAGCTGAGCTATGGGACCAAATATGTTTTATTTTTTCTTTTCCACTTCCTGACTTCAGATACTTTTCGCGCTCCCGCGCATCTTTTCTGCTCAGATATTTCTCCTCAAAAACAAGTTTCCAGGGAATATACCCTTTTGTTGACTTGGTCTTACCGTCATTGTGCTGCTTTAACCTGGCTACCGGATCTTGTGACATTCCCACATAGAACCTTAAGCCTTTACTTGTACTCACTATGACGTATACAAAGAACATGTTCCAAAACCGGTGCTCCCTGCCTGCCGTCGCTCCGGCCTGCGAAACGGCAGGCAGGTATCCAGCTGAGCTATGGGACCATTTTTTTGAGATTGCAAAGGTAAAAAAAGAAATTATTTAAACAATTATAATTATTTTAGTGCGTTAAGCTGAAATCACCTGCAACTATCGGTAATCATAGTCAATTACAACGTCAAGCACTTTCTTGAGCAGTGCCTGTTTTCTGTTTTTAAAGCCTTAAAAAATGTAAATGCAGAGGTATTTGTGGTAGACAATAACTCGGTGGACGGCTCCATTGCCCTCATTAGAGACAAGTTTCCGCAGGTAAATCTCATTCAAAACAAGGTAAATGTTGGTTTTTCGGCAGCAAACAATCAGGCTATTAAAATTTCGAAGGGACAATACATTCTCCTGTTAAACCCCGACACGGTGGTGCAGGAAGATACTTTTGAGAAAACACTGGCTTTTATGGAGGCGCACCCGGATGCCGGAGGGCTGGGAATTAAAATGCTGGATGGAAAAGGCGCCTTTTTACCAGAAAGTAAAAGGGGTTTACCAACGCCCTCGGTGGCCTTTTATAAGATCTTCGGTCTGGCTAAACTTTTTCCGGGTTCTAAAAAATTTGGTCAGTACCATGTAACTTATCTCGATAAAAATAAAAATCACCCGGTAGACGTGCTGAGCGGGGCTTTTATGCTTATGCGTAAGGAAACCCTTGACAAAGTTGGCCTTCTTGACGAAACATTTTTTATGTACGGTGAGGACATTGATCTCTCCTACCGTATTACACAGGCCGGTTACAAAAATTACTATTTCGCCGAGAGTAGTATTATTCACTACAAAGGCGAGAGTACCAAAAAAAGCAGCGTGAACTACGTTATTGTGTTTTACAAAGCCATGGCCATTTTCGCTGAAAAACACTTTAGTCAGAATAATGCCCGGCTCTTTAATTTTTTAATCCATCTGGCCATTTACCTGCGCGCCGCCATGGCAATTTTTGTGCGCTTTGCAAAACAATTATTTTTTCCGGCTATCGATTTTTGTCTCATTTTATCGGGCCTTTACTTTTGTAAGAATATTTATGAGATCAAATTTAAATTGTACCCTAATTTTTATTCCCGTGAAATAATTGACCTCTTTTTTCCCATTTACACACTCATTTGGATGCTCTTTGTTTATTTCAGTGGAGGTTACGACGTACCGACCCGTCTGAGGAAAATTGTCAGGGGCGTGCTGGCCGGTTCGGCCTTTATCTTAATTATCTACTCTCTTTTACCCGAATATTACCGTTTTTCCAGGGCGCTCATTCTTATTGGTTCCATGTATGCCCTGCTCACTTATCTGGCAACGCGGGTGTTTTACCACGCTTTAAAAATAAAACGTTTTAAACTTGGCGGTCATAAAGCCAATGCGCGCATCGCCATTATTGGCAGCGAAAGTGAATTTAACCGGGTAAATGCTTTACTCAAAGAAACCAACATAAACTCCGAGTTTATAGGCTTTATCAGTAATGAAAACAATGGCGTTAAGAACCAGGCTTACATTGGACATCTTGAACAAATTGATGAGGCCATAGACATTCATCACCTCAACGAAGTTATCTTTTGTGCCCGGGATATTTCTTCGAGGGAGATTATTGATCAGATGATTACGCTTGTTACCAAAGGCGTTGAATTTAAGATAGCCCCACCCGAAAGTCTTTCAATTATAGGAAGCAATAGTATTGATACGGCCGGAGATCTTTACGTAATTGACGTGAACAATGTAGGACGGCCCGAAAACAAAAGAAACAAACGTCTACTCGATGTTCTTGTAAGTATTTTCCTGCTCTTGTTTTTTTGGGCCTTCATCTGGTTTCAAAAAAATAAACTGAACTTTATCTCCAACGCATTTAAGGTTCTATTCGGCATTTATTCCTGGGTTGGTTACGGTAAAGGCGTCCGGAAGGATCTTCCTGAATTGCGTCCTTCTGTTTTGACACCAGCCGATAATTTAAAAGGCCTTCTCTCCGAAGATCGCATCAATAAAGCTTTTCTGAACTATTCCAAAGACTATCAGACCGAAAACGATCTGCAGATAATTCTCCGGAACGTTGCAGAACTGGGGAAATAAATGTTAAACTTTGTTTAGTGCTTTGTTGAAACGGAATAATAATTCCAACTTTAGTACACATAAATTCTACGACTACATGAAAAAAATTCTTGCTCTTTGTTTTGTCCTTTTTGCCGCTGCACATGTTTATTCACAAGCTCAAAACCCTGTTACCTGGATGGCGAGCTATAAGTCCATCTCCGCCAGCGAGGGAGAGATTATTATTACCGCTCACATTGAAAAAAACTGGCATACGTATTCACAAAAACCAACGGCAGACGGCCCCATTCCAACCTCTTTCAGTTTTACACCGTCAAAACAATATCAGTTAGTAGGAAAAACCGAGGAAAGTCCTGCCCACGAGGAATTTCAGGAGGCCTTTGGCGCCAAAGTATTTCTATTTTCGGATAAAGCGGAATTCAAACAAAAGATAAAAATTACCGGCAAGCCTGGTTTCTCAGTGCCCTTTAAAGTTGAATACATGTGTTGTGACGACAAGATGTGTCTGCCGCCAAAAACAATGGACCTCAACGTAAAGGTTCAATAACTAACAACATCCTTCATGAAAAAAACACTTGCCCTCTGTATCGGCCTCTTTACTTTTTTTAATGTCAGTGCCCAGGGTCCAAACCCGGTAAAATGGACTGCGACTTACAAGGCTTTATCTGCCAAAGAAGGAGAAATTACCATAACCGCCCTTATTGATAAAAGCTGGCATACTTATTCGCAGGAAGCGAATAACGCTGTGCCTTTTCCTACCCTATTTAGCTTCAAAGAATCGAAGCAGTACCAGTTAGTAGGTAAAACAGAAGAAAAAAACGCTCATGAGGAGTTTGATGAGGCCTTAGGTGCAAAACTCCTGGTGTTCACGGAAAAAGCAGAATTTAAACAAAAGTTAAAGCTGCTGAGCCCCGGACCACAAACCATTTTAATTAAAGTGGAATACATTTGCTGTGACAATAAAATGTGCCTGCCCCCTACAACCATTGACCTCAGCGTGAAGGTTCAATAAAAAATTAATAGTATTTTTACACTCATTATCACACACATCCGTATGAAAAAACTACTCCTGCTTTTTGTCGTTCTGTTCTCACAACTTACCGCGCAGGAAAGCCCTGTAAGCTGGGAATTTGAAACTAAAAAAATCTCCGACTGTGAGTACGATCTCATTTTTAAAGCCACCATTAAAGAACCTTGGCATATTTATTCTATCTATAAAAACAACTCTAAAGAAGCAGAAGACATCTGGCCCACAACGATTTTGTTTAATAAATCTTCGGCGTACAGCCTTGTAGGGAAATTAAAAGAATCTAAACCTGTTACTGAATTTGACAAGGTCTGGGAAACTGTTGTATCATTTCATCCGAAAAAAGCCAGTTTTACGCAACGTGTAAAACTAAACACATCTGACAAAGTAAAAATTAAAGGTAGTTACGAAGTACAAGCCTGTACCGACGAAATGTGCACCAGGCCCCCGGTTGATAAATTTGAATTTGACCTGCAAGGAACTAACGCCTGTGCAACCAACCCTTCTGTAACAGCAGTCGTTGCAGACAGTACTGTAAAAGACAGTGCCGCGCAAGCTGTAGTGGAAGTTGCCAAGGTTGACAGTTCAGCGAAAGGAACAACCATTGAAGAAACCAAATACAACAGTAATGAGCTTGCAGCCACGTCAATGTCCTGGTGGGCTATTTTCTTAGCGGGTTTTGTGGGTGGTTTCGCGGCTTTGCTCACGCCGTGTGTATTTCCTATGATTCCCATGAACGTGAGTTTTTTCACCAAACAATCCAAAACCAAACAACAAGGCATCAAAAACGCGTTGATTTATGCGATCTTTCTCATTGTTCTATATGTTGGGCTAGGACTCGGGGTTACTCTTATTTTTGGAGCCGGGGCTTTACACAGC
>CAZMHW010000270.1:0-5638 GCA_964566105.1 uncultured Akkermansia sp. | reverse complement strand
ATGATAGATGATTGGGGTGAGCGCATATCATGTGATAAAAAGCGCATGGTTTCAATACGTTCTGAAAATATGATGATACGATCATCGTTCTTTTTCCCTTTCCACCCTTTTTCTTTAAGGTGTTTTTTCAGTTCGTTGTATTTGCTATCGTTACCGCTATTAATTACTATCTCAACCAATCGTTTAGCTTCTTCTAAAATAGTCAGGTTGTTTTCCTTTAAGTCATCTGATGCCTCGCTATCTTTTACTTTAGCTATTCGGTTTTTAATTGACAATAAGCAAGCCTGTGGCGAAGACATAAAAGATTTGAAAAGACTAATAGAAAATAAAAAATCCTTTGTTTTCTTTTTTTCATCCTTGGCATTAAGTGCATCAAATTTTAGTGTCTGTTGATAGGTAAGAAAATCAACTTCTTCCTGCGATAATTTGGGCAATAAAGAAATAACTTGTCGCTCTTGAAATTTATCTTTAATCGAATTTTCAAGAATATCATTTTTAAATCTTCTAACGTAGTAAGGTTCCACATCCGCTTTAGAATAATCGCCATTACGAGGAATAGCGGTTGGTTCAAGCATGGAAATTATATTGGCAAAACTTTCTTTCTTACCGTTATGAGGTGTAGCAGAAGTAAGAACCATTGCTTCGCACCGGGTTGCCAAAAACTGAGCAAGCGTTCCACGTAAGCTTCCTAAATTTGAAACGGTGTGTACTTCATCAATAGCAATGATGTCCCAACGTGATTTTTCTAAGTAATGTTTAAATTTTGCGTTATTTTTTAAAGTATCAATCGATATGATTGTTTTGTTGTAGTAATCAAAAGGGTTTTTATTCGCAGGTAATTCTGCTTTTATTTTTGCAATTCCTTCAGAATCCAATCTTACAAGCGGAATGGCAAATCTATTCCACAACTCTTGTTGAAACTGAGCAAGAATAGATTTTAACGCAATAACTAAAATACGCTGTCCCTGTCCACGTTTAATTAACTCTGCCATAAAGACTCCGGCCTCAACTGTTTTTCCTAAACCAACAGCATCCGCAATTAAAATTCGTGGTCGTGCCAAATTAAGTGCTTTTAATGTTGGGGTATATTGATAAGCTGCTCCATTAATAGCAGCTTTATGAGATACTTCAATCTTTTTAGAAGTGAAACTGGCGTTGCGTAAAACAGTTTCTACATATAATTTTGTTTTTTGATATCCGTTTTCAGTATCGGGAACTAAAATGGTATTGTCCGGTTCTAATATTTGTATATCAGAATCAATCGCTGTATCAAAAACATAATGTTTCCCTTTTACAAGCTCACTAATACCTTGGCATTTTATAATCGGGCTTTTTCCGACATTAGGAATAACCTGATTAATAAGAAAATCTTCTCCTCTAACAGAAACGCGAATGCCGGCAGCTATATGATGAATAATTTCTTCTGGCATATTAGTGTTTTGAGGTAGAGTCTTTTATTTTTTCTTCAACTAGTTTCATCGCGCGCAAAGCCATTTTTTCATTTACAACATCCTGGAATATTTTATCGGCCAACCATGCAGTCATCATCTCATTTAAGTCTTGTTTGTAAAACTTCGTCAAACGCTCTAACTGCTGCTTTGTAGGCAAGCGATCTTCGCATTCCATTTTACTTAGCAGGGTTGAATCTAAATCAGTAGAAGCTGCTACTTGTCTAAGTAACAAACCCTTTTCCTCTCTCAATTCACGCAGTATAACTCCTATGGTCTTCATAATGTGATGTTTTTTGACTTGACAATTATTGCCAAATGTATTATAAGATGCTTACAAGACAATAAAAAATGAGAGTTTTTTATGAACACCAATAATGATGTTGGACTGGCCGAATGACTCGGTAAACTATCGTTGTGAAACGTCAATCCGTCAAAACGTTTTGACGGCTTCTTCAATTCAGGTAAAAGTCGGTAAAAGTGAGCAAAAGTTAGCTATAAGTAGTCAATGAAGCCTAATGTGGGTGAATGTGGCCCAAACAAGGTATGCGTTAAAAACAGTTGTCAGAACTTTGTACTCGAAACAAAAATCAAACCATCAAAACGGGACAAATGACAATCAAATCCTTACAATATCGGCCAATACCGTCAATACCTCTAAAACTCGGCAGTTACTCAAACCAGTTGTCGGAACTTTGTACCCGAATTAAAAATCAAACCATCAAAACGAGAGCCAATGACAACTGAAAACAAACAAAACGAAAACAAAGAAGAAGGTATGCCTGCTTGGGTGACGCCTATACTAAGCGCGCTGGGCAGCATGGGCGGTAGTTACATGCTGTGGGTAAAACCTTTGCAGGATAGTTTTAAAGCCATGAGTGAACAGATAGAAGAATTGCGAGAGGAAGTCAACGAACTAAAGCAGCAACGACAAAATAAGCAGGATTCGCTTAATGGCGTAGATGACGACGATCACTTCTTACCAAGCAAAAAAATCCGAGCTCCAAAAATAAATTCGTCAAAACGTAACACTATTTCTTTACGCTAATGGAAAAAGATAGAAACACAAAACAGAAAGAAATCAATGTGCCGATGGACGTGATGATGGATGTGGCATCCATAATTATAGAAACTGAAATGCAAAGCAGTATCAGTGGCATAAATGAAAATAAAAACGTCATTCAAATAACCTTGCGTTATCCGGGCGGCATGGGATATTATCAAAAAGCTATCGAAAATATTGAAGCAATTCTATTAGACTACCGCCATTACAGGCACGAGGAAGAGGACGGCGACTGGAGGGACAACTAACATGAAACACACTTGCCTATACTGCAAAACAGAATTTGAAGCGCCGCGCAAAGACAAAAATTATTGCGATGCCTCGTGTCGTCAGCAAGCATATATGCTGCGAAAAGGCACTGCTATGGTAGGAGCAACACTAATATCCAGTGTAGACAAGGTAATTCCATTTGAACCCGTAAATAATGTTGAAGAAAAACTAGAACTACTAAAAGTAGAAACTGAGAAAGAATACATAGCACGTGCAGCTAAATTTATTAGTAAAGTTGATGCCTTGATGGAAGAGCGAAACCATGCGTATTTGCTTAGGAATCTAATTTGGGAAAATCCAAATCTCGAAAAGAATATGGAATGGATCAATGTCCGTTTGCGTTGCCTTATAGAATGCCTGCTCACACTATCTGAAAGAAAAACGGTTTTGCTAAACGATCTGGCCGAGATCACAAATGCATTTACACTAATTATTCGCTCATCGCATTTTCAGCTCTTACCTGAGTTATATCCTTACAAATACAAAATCAAAGAGCTTCGTGACAAATTAAAAAACATTTACATGACTGCCGAAAACATGGAGGAATTTAATTTGACACTTGGCAGATCATTAAAAATTGAATTAATCGTGATGCGCTGTGAATTAAGAACAGTATCCCCCAGAAGAACATACAACCAATTACAATTTAATAAAGAAAAAAAGTCATGGGAAACAAATCACCACCAAAGCCAAAAGCCAATATTAAAGCAATGGCAGATCAATTTAAACAAACTACGAAATGAAAAATCAAATAACTAAAACAAAACAATATGAGAACAAAACAATTTGAAATCCCAACGGAGCTGATAGCCGAATTTGCTGAGGTGCTAAGCAATAATGAATTAAATAATTCAATAAACGGAGTAAACGAAGAAGGCGAAATCCTAATCACAGTTGCTTATGAAAAAGACGAACGTGAAACTGTTTTTGAGTTAAGCGAACTCGTAGACGATTATAAAGATCAGAACGAGGAAGAAGACGATTAATTAATTTCTATTAAAAAGCCGCCTAATTCAAAATGGCGGGCCGTGTGTCGCCCCAACGTGGCGGCACACGCCAAGGCTTTTTTATGTTGAAAGTATGGATTATGTTAGACTTGAAAACTCGAATTAGCAAGGGTTAAGGCTCATTAATAAAAATGAAAAATAATGGCAAGGAAAATCGGAAATGAATGGCAGCAGTCATTTGATTGGGACAGAACGGAGGACATCACGGCTGAAGAAGTTAGTGCAAAAGATGGCTACAGTTATTTAACAAAAGAGCAGGCAGAAGAAACAGCGCACTTCATCAGGATGGTGGGAATGTTGATCTCACATATAATGATTAACAAGCAACATGAATCAGAAAAGGAAGCGAAAATAATTCCGCTCAACACAATAAATGAACAACTAAAAAAAGCAGCATGAAAGAAACCGTTTTATTTGACCAGTTTGGCAAGGGCCAAACTATGGCACTGAAAAGAACCAACAATTGCGTCATCTATACACGGGTCTCCAGTAAGGAACAAGAGCAAGGCTATAGTCTCGATACGCAACGAAAAGCCTGCGAGGAATATGCTCAGAAAAACAATTACGCGATCATGGGCCAGTTTGGCGGCACCTATGAAAGCGCAAAAACAGATGAGCGTAAGGAGTTTAACAAGATGCTATCCTTTGTAAAAAAGAGCAAGGAAAAAATCACCTACATCATCGTATATAGTGTTGATAGGTTTTCACGCTCAGGAGCTAACGCAATCTATATTAAAGATCAGCTTCGGCAAGTTGGTATATTTTTAGTGGCCGTTACACAACCGGGAGATGCTTCAACTTCAAGCGGGGACTTTCAACAGAATATTCAGATCATATTTTCGCAATACGATAATCAACTACGTAGAGAGAAATGCATGGCTGGTGTGAAAGAAGCATTGATGCGTGGAGAGTGGTGTCATAAAGCTCCTTACGGTTATGATGAAATAAAAGTAAATGGCAAAAGGCAGATCGTGCTGAATGAAAAAGGCAAGCTATTGCAAAAAGCATTTTACTGGAAATTAAAAGAGCGCATCACGCATACTGAAATTTCTGAGCGCTTGAAAAAGCATGGGTTGATCCTTGATGAGAAAAGATTGTCTGGATATTTTCGCAATCCGTTTTATTGCGGCCTTATGGCGCATAGCGCTTTGGGAGGTAAATTGATAGAGGGCAAGCATGAGATCATGGTGCCTAAAGACGTTTTCCTGAAAGTAAACGACCTATTGAGTAGGAACACCCAAGGCTATTCCTGTCACGAAGAAAACGAGCCCATTCCGTTAAAACGCTTTTTAAGATGTGGTCATTGCGGAACGCCAATGCGCGGATACGTCATTAAAGCCAAAAACTTGCCTTATTATAAATGCAACACCAAAGGCTGCTGCAACAATAAAAGGGCCGATGAGCTTCACGATTGCTTCGAGGATGGCCTGTCGCTTTTAACCGTATTGGAAGACCCTACCATGCGTAAAATGATCACCAAGCAATTGATTGCAGAATTCAATAAGGGGACTAAAGAAAATGATGCTTCAAAAGAGGTGTTAAAGCGTCAAGTGACGGAAGTTCAGAAAAAAATCGACCGGCTGGAAGAGCGGCTAATCTTGGAAGAAATTACCCTTGATCTTTACAACAAGTACGTACCCAAATTAAAACTCGAAATTCTGGAATTAGAACGGGCTATGCTGAAGACCAATAAAAGGGTGTCGAACCTGATAGAGGGCGTAAAAAAAGTCATGGACTTATGCGGAAACCTGCGCAAAATGTGGCAATTGCTGCCCTACAAGGACAAACAAATTTTCCAAAACCTGCTATTTCCTGAAGGTATCCGGTACAATAAGAAAACAGGGGAGTGT
>CAZMHW010000269.1:0-5665 GCA_964566105.1 uncultured Akkermansia sp. | reverse complement strand
CGTGATGACCGCCTCCGCTGCGCTGAATTTGCTCAGAAAACTCATTTTAAAGGAAAATTAGCCCCATTTTAACAAAAACTGCTTCAATTTTGACGGTTTTGGCCCAACTAAAACAGGTATGCTCCTGTATGGGTAGGTAAGTAGCAGGTCTTTTTCAAACTCAATATTTTACTATCTTTGATGGAGGGGGAAAATAATAAGCTTTTCACCCCGCTATTTTGACCGAACACCCAACCATTACTAGATTTTAGCTGTAATGGTGATGTAGACCTAAGCTATTTAATGGATATTCAGCAAAAACTGATAGATGCTTGTATTGACGGAGACCGGAAAGCCGAGTACGAGCTCTATAAAGTGACTTACAGTTATTTGATGAGTATTTGTGTTCGTTATACCAGAAATGCCGATAGAGCGAAAGAGGTTTTAAATATTGGTTTTCTTAAAATCTTAACGAATCTGACCAAATACAACTCTGAAATACCATTTAAACCGTGGATTAGAAAAGTGATGATTAATACGCTCATTAACGAATATAAAAAAGAAAAAATACACACGAGTAATATCCAGTATGTAGAGGGGTATCACGAGGCAGATAACTATACAGAGATCAACCATGCCATTACAAAAATAGACGTTGATCAGATTTATCTCTTCATTTCAAAACTCCCACCTGCCAGTCAACAGGTTTTTAATTTGTACTACATAGACGGATATAAACACAAAGAAATTTCAACCATGTTGAATATCAGTGAAGGCACTTCTAAGTGGCACCTGAATTCAGCACGCGAAAAACTAAAAGAAATGCTAACCCGATTAAATATACCTGTAAGCCTTACCATTCATGAATAGCGAAGAAAGATTTAAAAAGTCCCTCGACGAATTGCTTGGATCGAAAGAGTTTCCTTTTGATGAATCCAACTGGGAAAAAGCAAGAGAAATCATCGATGCTTCCAAGAAGTCGAAAAGGAGACTCGTGCCATTTATTCTGTCAGGACTGCTGTTTTTAGGAGCTTTGTTAACCGGCGCTTATTTCCTGTTCGATTCACCCGAAAACCTCTCGCATGTCGAAAAAACCTCTGGCAATTCCAAAGTAGTGTTACCTGCATCCAACCCAACAGTAAATTCCAATTCTGAAGCACCGGTCACTGCAAAACAAAATGTACGCACTGCCAAACCAGAACAAACATCTGCCAACAAATCACCTGAAACAAAATTACCGGTAAGCGTTAAAAAAGCCGATAATCCACAGGTGAAAATAAACTCTATCCATCAGACAAAACAGGAAACAGCACCGTCGCCAACAGATCCAAAGACAGAACCAGTTTCACCCGAAATACCGGCAATAAAAACTGCAATTAACCTTGCTGACTTCACTACCGAAGGCCCTGCGTTGATTGAAATAAAAATGGTAAAAAAACCAACTGCCATAAAATCTGCTAAAGATCAGGTGAGTGGAAAAGAAAACACCTCTTCCGTTTCTCCGGAAACAAATTCAGTTGAATCCGTTGAAAAAAATCCTGAAGACGCACACGCCAATACAGAAGTTCCGGTTAAATCGGAGCTTAACCCTCCGGTTGTTGAGACTCATACGGAAGTTGCTCAGCCAATTGAGAATTCAGGTAAAAAGGGCAATGAAGGAAATGAAGATTTTGCTGCCAGCACCCCGGCGGTGGTTGATTCTGTGAAAAAAGAAATTTCACCTTCCTCAGAAGTGAGTCCTCTCGTCTTAGACGGTGTTGCGGAGCAACCGAAATTTCTTCCGGTACGTTTTTCCGTAGAGGCAGGTATGTCTTATCTGAACGGATGGAAAAATCCGCAGGGGCGGGACGCCAAAGGATTTAACCCGGTGATCGGCATTAATTATTTTAGTCCCGTTACTTCAAAGACCTCCCTATCCTTTGGTTTGCAGTATAATTCTGTGAGCAATCTGAGTTATAGTAATTATACTTCTAAAGTAACTCATTTAAAACTAGGTGAAGAAAGCGAAGTAAGCGTTTACACTCCGGTAAAATTACACTACCTCAGCGTGCCAATTCGTTTTAATTATGACCTGGATCTAAAAAACACTGTAGGTTTGGGCTGTAATGTGGGTTATTTGTGGAATGTAGAAAGTGAACTGGAAACGTATACAGAAAAACTAAATTCCACCGAAGGACATTCGGTAAGCAGAACGTTTGGTTATACCCAGGGGTTTAAAAAAATGGATACACAGTTGTCCGCTTTTTACAGAAGAAGATTGTATCCTAACCTGTCCGTTAACGCAGAAGCGTTTTTCGGGCTAACAGACATAAAAGATAATAAGTTTTTTAATTCGAACCGTGTAGAACGAAACACTGGCGTTAAACTAACGCTGGTTTATAATATTTTA
The DNA here is from genome assembly GCA_964566105.1 of uncultured Akkermansia sp. GTDB lineage: Bacteria > Bacteroidota > Bacteroidia > B-17B0 > Aurantibacillaceae > Aurantibacillus. The sequence goes on along the minus strand of CAZMHW010000269.1, from coordinate 3,297 downwards.
AAAAAGTAACAGTACAATGAAGATCTTGAATTTCTTTGCGTTCCTGTTTTTGATTGGTATTTCGTTTACGTGTACCAAGAAAAAATATCCTGCCCCCGAGGTAATTGAGGGAGGCGCTACCTATTACAGCAAATTAAGTATCAATAATTCACCTGTAACTCTGGAAGCAGGGGTAAACGGATATTACATGTATTCTTCCTTTAACAAGGATACCAATAATATTTACAGCTTTATTGGCGACCTAAAACAGGTAAACTGTACCAATTGCCCTAACAGTCTTAAAGTTCAAATCAATGATTATAAAATCAGTTTAGCTAATTCAAGCCCAAAAATCGACTCTGCTCTTCAGGTAAGCACCTATCCTTATCAAACAGGAGATCCTGAACCCAGTTACCTTGTGCAATTCGAGAGCCTTTCTTCTACTGAAAGTTCGTATCTGTGGGATTTTGGAGATGGCAGTACAGATAATATCCGAAACCCTATTAAATTTTACGATAAACCCGGCAAATACAATGTATGTCTGACTACTACAAATGCCAACTCCTGTAAAAGCAGTATCTGTAATAAAGAAAAAATTGACATCTCACCTAATTCCTGTAAGGCTTCCATCAGCGTAAGCTCTGCATTTGGTAACACCATTTTATTTAACAGTTCCGTGAGCTATGGCAAACCTAATTACCAATATTTGTGGAATTTTGGAGACGGTACTACTGCTAATGTGGCCAACCCATCTCATACCTATAAATACCGGGGAGCATACTCCGTTTTCCTGAGAGTGGTAGACGCTTATGGTGATACAGCTGTGGTAAATTACAACGCCAAAACTGCTACGGATAATTCTTCCTGCGCTGCTAATTACAACAGATCCACCATTAGTTTAATTCCATCCACAGCATCTCTATCGCACATTGTGGTTACCTGGGTGGATGAAAACGGCGTAGTGTATACATCTAATAATACGAACCAACCTTTGGACGGCTATTTTGAAATTGTGTCGGTAAGTGAGGGTGAAAAAAATGAAAACAACCAGCCTACCAAAAAAATTATGGCCAAATTTAAATGTAAAGTTTACAATGGAAACAAGTCTATTTCTATTGACAATGCGGAAGTAGTTTTATGTGTGGCGTACAAATAATTTACGAAGTGGTTCAATAACTCAGGGGTATAAAATGAAAATAATATCATACAAATTGCATCGACCTGTTTTTTTATTTTTGCTGGCTTTGGTCTTTTCCGGCCCCGGCTTCAGGGCTCAAAGCTATAACATTACCATTACGCCCTCCGTACAATGTTTTAACGGTCCTGGCGCCACAACCGCTTTTGCAACGGTTACCACCACTGTAGGCGGAATCACCTCTTTTTCCTGGTCCGCAGTATCAGGTTCCTGCGCTCCCTCCTTTTCGCCTTCCCCTACAGGTTCTTTTGTAACCATCTCCTATCCATGTTGCGGATCTTACGTTTTCACGTGTACCGCTTATAGTGGTGCATCACCTGTTAATAATATTCCCGCTCCCTCCTCTGTGCTTTGTCCGCCAGTTATTTCTATTACTGGTAACAACAATGTGTGCCCGGGTAACTCAGCAACCCTGACAGCTTCCGGAGCAGTGACATATACCTGGAGTAATTCCTCCCCTTTCAGTTCAATTGTGGTTTCGCCCACCACAACCACCTGTTATTCCGTTATCGGCACAAACGCATCGGGATGCTCGGCACTGGCGTCTTCCTGTCTCAGCGTTCAGCCTGTGACGGTTGCCAATTTTAATTACTCCGTAAATGCCAATGGCAACGTAACCTTTACAAGCACATCCACACCTACAACAGCCCTGAGCAGTTACACCTGGAACTTCGGTAACGGATCTCCTCCGGTTGTTTCAGGCCCTGTGAACACTGTATCCGCCACTTATACCTCAAATGGTGTTTACGTAGCTACACTCAGTTTTAGTTCCGGCAGCATCTGCCCCGGAATAGCCACTGCCACTGCCTCCATAGTTGTAAGTACAGCCTCCTGTATCTTAAATGCTAATTTCAGCAGCACGCAAGGAAGCAATGGCCTGGTTAATTTTACAAATCTCAGTACAGGGACCAGTACCAATGTGAGTTATACCTGGGCCTTTGGAGACAACACCTTAGGATTCACCACGTCACCAGCTCATACCTATTCTGCCAACGGCACCTATACAGTAAAACTGGTGGCCAACAACAACACTCCACCTTTTTGTTTGGACTCCGTATTTATTCCCGTAACTGTAAGCTCTTACAGTGCTCCCTGCAATGCCGGGTTTAGTTATAGTTTGGGCAGCGCAGGTAATGTTACGTTTACCAGCACTTCCACGGGTGTAAACTCACTAACGACTTATTACTGGAATTTTGGAAGCAGCACCTTCAGTGCAACTGGTGTTGCGGGAGTCATCGCCTCCACGAATTATTCGGCAAATGGTATTTATTCCGTCAACTTAACCATTGTGTCATCGGCCCCTAGCTGTTCCTCGGCGATTACCAACACTATAAATGTAAACAACGTTTCGGGATGTAGTTTGGTCGCCAATTTTGTAACGCAATATGTTACCAGCAGCCTGGTGACCTTTTCCAGCACTTCCACTGGCACAGTGGCGGGTAGCAGTTTCAGCTGGAACTATGGCGATTCAGGAACAGGAAGCGGAACAGTGAGTACACACTTTTACAGTTCTTCAGGTACTTATATTGCCACACTCACGGTAAACAACAACACTACTCCTGCCTGCATATCTACCAAAACCCTCGCCATCACCATCAATACACTGTGTAACATTGGTGCCAATTTTACCCATACTGTAGGATCCGCCGGAACTGTAACCTTTAGCAGCAATTCCAGTACCTTAAGCAGTCATCCTGGTTTTTACTGGAATTTTGGAGATGGTGTTTTTTCCACGGCAGCCAATCCTGTTCATACCTTTACCAATGCCGGAACCTACACCGTTAGTTTTATTCTGAGTGACACCGCAAATACTTTTTGTAAAGACACATTGATACAATCTTTAAATGTTACCGGTATTCCGTGCATTGCCAATTCTAATTTTACGCTTGTTCCCACAAACACTCCACAATTCTGGAACGCCATTCCTGCCAATCCGTGGAATGTGGTTGCAGCCACCTGGATGTGGGGAGACGGAGGTTCCAATAATACACTCTTTGCCTCGCACCTCTATTCTGTTTCCGGTACCTATTCTATTTGCCTCTCTGTTACGGTATCCTGTGGCGCAAGTTCAACTTACTGTTATCCTTACACTGTTTTTAAATCTACTGAAGGTCCTTCTACCG
>CAZMHW010000268.1:953-5689 GCA_964566105.1 uncultured Akkermansia sp. | reverse complement strand
TCCAAATTAAGCGCGCTTAAGGACCTTATTGTAAAATATGGGATCACCAAAATTACCAAACCCTTTTACCAGGCCAGTGATGACGCAGTATTGCCTTTCATTTTAAAACTGGAGTTCTCACAATTTCAAAATGTGGAGGCCCTTATTTCTGAGATCTCCCGGCTTAATGGAGTAGAATATGCAGAAAAAGTGCATCTCAATAAAACACACGTAGTACCTAACGACTTACTGTTTGCAAGCGCAAGCGGATCCACTCACCTGAACCAGATCAATGCGCAAAATGCCTGGAGCGTATTCAGCGGAACCTCCAACATCACAGTAGCGATAGTGGATAATGCAGTAATGAGCACCCACACAGACCTTTTAGCCAATATTTACACCAATACCGTTGAAGCCAACGGTACCACCAATGTGGACGATGATGGAAACGGTTATGTAGATGATATTCACGGATACGATGTGGCTGGAATGGACGGTGTTACCAATCCTACCAATACCGCTCAGGATCATGGCTCCCATTGTTCGGGAATTGCCGGAGCTTGCACAAACAACAACGTTGGGGTTGCTTCCATTGGCTGGGGCATTAGAATCATTCCGGTTAAAACCTCGTTCGACAATAGTCCTACATCCAATGTTGATTTTGGTTATGAAGGAATTATTTATGCGGTGAAAGCAAAAGCCAAAATCATTTCCTGCTCCTGGGGAAGTTCGGGAGGTTCGTCCACCACAGAACAAGCGGTGATTGACTATGCCTGGAACCGGGGCTGTCTGATTTTTGCCTCTGCCGGAAATTCAAATGTTACTACTCAAAATTACCCTGGCGCATACAATCATGTGTACTGTGTAGCGGCTGTAAATCCTTCCGATGTAAAATCTTCTTATTCCAACTACGGAAGCTGGGTGGACATTTCTGCTCCCGGTGATAACATTCTGAGTACAACTCCTTATTCCAGTACACCGGCGTATCTGTCTTATTCCGGAACTTCGATGGCTACTCCTATGGTTGCTGGTCTGGCAGGTTTAATGCTTTCTAAGAGCCCTAATATGACACGAGCAGATGTGTTGAATTGCCTCTCCAGCACAGCGGTTAATATTTACACTCTTGGTGGAAACGCATCTTTTGTAAGTGGCAGTCAACTCGGCGCCGGAAGAATAGATGCATTAGCCGCCATGAACTGCGCCGCAACTTATTCTGCTCTGCCGCCGGTAGCCGACTTCTATGCCTTTTTACCTTTCACCTGTCCAAATACACCTATTCCTTTTATTGACAGCTCTCAATATGCTCCAACCAGCTGGAGCTGGGTATTTCAGAGCGGCACACCCGCCACATCAACTTTGTCAAACCCCTCTGTGCAATGGGCTTCACCTGGAACCTATTCTGTATCCCTTACTGTGAGCAACGCCAGTGGCAGTAACACCAGAACAAGATTATCCTACGTAACCGTGTCCGCACCTACTGCTCTTCCTTTTTCAGAAGGTTTTCAGGCCACCCAGTTTTTACCAAGTAACTGGGTAGCCAACAATATTTACAACGACAATATTTACTGGCAGCGCGCCACCGGCGTGGGTGGTTTTGGAACCAGTACCGCCTGTGCCGCCTTTAATAATTATGTTTACAACGCACCGGGAGAACGTGACGAAATGCGCACCCCGAAATTTGACTTTACAAACGTAGCCAGCGCACGATTGCGTTTTGACGTTGCTTATTCCCGTTACGATGCCACTTTCTCTGACACGCTCGAAGTGAAAGCTTCCACCAATTGTGGCACCACCTGGTCTAGTATTTATGCCAAAGGCGGATCCACACTTTCTACCACTTCTGCCGATCAGACCAGCTTTTTCAGCCCTACCAGCTCACAATGGCGGCGCGATTCTATTGACGTTTCGGTATTAACTGCCGGCCAATACAATGTTATGTTTAGTTTTCTGAATCATGGACATTACGGTCAGCCTATTTATGTGGATAATATTAATCTTGTATTTCCTACACCGACACTGAGTGCTAATAGCCCAACCTCTGTCTGTGCTTCGACGCCCTTTACCTTTACCAACACCAGTTTAAGTACGGGGAGTTATACCTGGAGTTTCCCGGGCGGTAGTCCCGCCAATTCGACCTCAAGCAATCCTTCTGTGAGTTACGCCACTCCCGGAACGTATACGGTAAGCCTTATTGGTGCAAATGGGACATCCACTGCCGCAATCACAAAAACGGTTACCATTGCCTCCAATCCAACCATCTCCTCCAATTCCTCACTCTATTGCAGTGGCAATACAGTCACTTTAACCGCTTTTGGAGCCAATTCGTATACATGGACTTCTTCAGCCGGGGTTGCCGGAACCTCTTCCATACTTGTTATTACGCCTTTTGCCACAACCGTTTACACTGTAACAGGTCAAACGGGTAGTTGTTTTGGCCAGGGCAATTACAATGTAAATATTGTTGCTTCCCCAACTGTGAGCGCTTCCAATCAAACGATTTGTGCAGGGAGTTCGGCTACACTCAGCGCCGCTGGAGCCAGTACCTATACCTGGAACACCAGCAGTACAGCTAGCAGCATTGTTGTAAGTCCGCTTACAAACACCAATTACACCGTAACGGGCACAAGCAGTGGTTGCACTAACACCAAAACACTCAGTGTGACGGTAGCACCTCAGGTTACACTTTCCTTAACCTCTTCCCCATCTTTAAAATGCGTTAGCGATGCTGCCACCCTCACCGCTTCCGGTGCCACCTCTTATACCTGGAGTACAGGATCCAACGCTACTTTGCTCGTGGTAAGCCCTGGTATTACAACCAACTATACAGTTACCGGCAGCAATGGTGTTTGCACTTCAACGGCCCTCACAACAGTTTCCGTTATACCAACACCAACTATCACTATTACGAGCAGCGCCAGCGGCAGTATTTGTGCCGGCGCGACTGTCACCTTATCAGCAAACGGAGCGGCAAGCTACGCCTGGTCAACCGGCGGATCTGTGAGTTCAATTCAGGTTACGCCGAGTGTGACAACCGTGTATACCGTTAACGGATACACTCAGGGTTGCGGCAATACCAACACCGTGAGTGTGGTGGTTGGTACATCGTCTGTTTCCGTTTCCATAAACGCCAACCCTGTTTCCGGCTGTGCCGGTCTGAGTTCTACGCTGGTTGCCAGTGGAGCGAGTTCCTATACCTGGAGCAGTGGTTCGGGAACCAGTTCTGTTGTGGTTAGCCCAAGTGTTACAACCGTTTACACATTAACGGGCGCAAATGGCGCTTGTACCGGTGTTTCCACCACTACCATCACGGTTATTCCGGCGCCGGTATCTGTGCTATCCACCAGTAATTCAGCCTGTGCAAATACATGTAATGGAATCGTAAACGCCACCAGTACCGGAGGCAGCGGACCTTACACTTACAGCATCAGTAATTCCGGTTGCACCACTCTACCTTGCACCAATCTATGTCAGGGTTTATATACACTTTACACCACCAACACCGGTGGGTGCAGCAGCAGTAATTTGTTTTCCATTTCTTCTCCGGCAGCTATTCAATCTGCGGTAAGTGTTACCAACAGTGCCTGTGCCGCATGTTCTAACGGGGCTTTGTCCGTAAATCCTACAGGAGGAGTTAGTCCTTATACTTACACCTGGTCCCCTGCAGGTGGAAATGCCGCTACCGCTGTTGACTTATTACCAGGATGTTATACAGTAACCATAAGCGACGCGAACGGCTGTAAAAGCACCACGAGTTCTTGCGTAAGCATAAACACAGGTATTGCATCGTCATCGTTGAATTCAGGCTTGCTGATTTATCCAAACCCTGCCACTAAAGAGGTTAACATAGACTATCCTGGAATAACCTTTGATTATACTGTGTATAATAGCATTGGACAACTGATTGCAACTAAAAACAACAATCAGAATCAAACAGTAATTAACTTAAACGCGTTTGCAAAAGGAGTTTATCTTATCCGGATTGAAAGCGGTAAAGAAAAAATCTGGAAAAAACTGGTAGTAGAATAATGCGGTAAAAAAATGAACTAGTCCAGTTTAGAAACAAAATCAAAATTCAAGTCGTTCATACACTTAAAATGCCCTTTGGGGCATTTTTTGTATCCGAGTTTGGAGCAGGGACGACAGCTGAGATCCTGAAGTTCAATGATTTTATTTTGGGGGTTGGGAAGGTAAGGTCCCATACCAAATTCGGGAATTGTATTTCCCCAGACTGAAACGATTTTTTTATTAAAAGCAGCGGCCATGTGCATTAAACCAGTGTCTGAGGTAATTACCCATTCGGCTTGTTGAATCAAAGAAGCGCTTTGATTGAGTGAATACTTGCCGCACGTATTCGTTATGGCCGGAAATTTCTTTTGCAATTCATCTCCCAGTGCCTTATCCTCTTTTCCTCCCATAATAACAAGAGGTAATTTTGCACGGGCACAAATTTCTTCCAGTTTTTTGAGAGGAATTTTTTTTGTGAAATAGGAACCTCCAATCACCAAGGCAATGTATTTGGTTGCCCTGTGCTGAGAAATCACGGTTGAACTATCGACTTTATCCCTTTCCGCAATAAACACATCCAGCCCTCTTTGATCATTAAACACCCCCAATGCACTTACCGCATCAAAATACCTTTCAACAATGTGTTTTGGAGGAAGTACCTGTTTCATTTTAAAATGAACAGCCAGAAATTTGCGGACATTTAATTTATCAAACGCATAACTTTTTACTTTCAGGTGTTTTTTTAGACGCAG
>CAZMHW010000268.1:0-943 GCA_964566105.1 uncultured Akkermansia sp. | reverse complement strand
CCGCAGATTTTTATGAAGATCTATGACGAGATCAAATTTTTCAGCGCGCAGGATTTCATAAAGCTCAGACACATCGTTTTTAAAGGTATGGAGTTTATCCACATAAGGATTTTCCACCAGAAGCGAAGCAAAGACTTCTTTGGTCACAAAATGCACCTCAGTGTCTTTAAGCTGTTGTTTCAGACATCTGACTACAGGAGTTGTCAGAACAATGTCTCCAATAGAACTAAACCGTATGATCAGGATCTTTTGCACTTTTAAATTTAGGAAATCCGTTCTAATCTTTTATCACTTAATTTTTTTAAATAGGAATTTAGAAAAATGGCCAGAAGGATAATACACACTCCGATGTAGAATGAAGGTTGCACTTCTTTGTTTTCGCTGAAAAACAAAATCGCCCAAATAATCCCGTAAACCGTCTCCAGATTTACCGTAAGAACTATGGTATATGGGCTAATGTATTTAGCGAGGTTTACAGAAGTAATAAAAGGGAAAACCGTGCATACGAGACTTAACAACAAAAGTCCAACAACAGAAGCCCTATCCAAAACAAAAAAATCAGGAGTAAAATCACCGTTAAGCATGATGAACAGGGTGAGTCCAACCAATGCTGCGCTTAATTCGTAAAAGCTGATGATTCCTGATTTGAGCTGATGCGACATGATGCCATTAAAGACACCAAACAAAGAAGAGGTAAAGGCGGCAACAATTCCCAGCACAATTCCAAACCAGTACTTTGTCTCAATGGAAAAAATCAAGCCTATGGCCGCAATAATAATCAGACCAATGATCACTTCGTATAGACGCACCTTACGTTTATACATCAGGGGCTCAATTACCGAACTAAACAAGGTTCCTGTGCTAAAAGATACCATGGTAACACTTACATTTGACACCTTTATGGCTCCGTAAAAAGCCAGCCAGTGTACCATGATAATAAGTC
>CAZMHW010000267.1:0-5698 GCA_964566105.1 uncultured Akkermansia sp. | reverse complement strand
ACATTAAACTCCTGAAAAAAGAACGCTCAGTTTAAACTGAAAACAGGTACTTGAATTTCATTTTACATTAAATAAAAAATCCCGGTTGAGAACCGGGATTTTTTATTTCTTAGTTTTTATTCCTTTTAGCGTTTTCCTTGTCAATGCTTTCAAGTGTTTTTAACATATCTATCACTTGTTCGGCACCTAAACGTTTCGCCTTGATTTTTTTATCCTTATCCAGAATGTAAATCACAGGAGTAGAATAAATATCAAAACGCTCTTTCAGGTTGTTAAGGTGCACCGGATCGTAGACGTGAATAAAGTCATTCAGTTTTTTGTCGATGATAAACTTTTTCCAGCTATCGTATAATTCGTCCTTGGTTTGTACTGCAAAAACCTTATAATCAATAGATCCTTTGATTGCTTTTAAATCTTCATGCAACTTCGGTACCTCGGTTTGGCAATGTCCACAATCTGCAGCCCAGAATACCAGAATGGTGTATTTAGCGTTTACCTGGTACAGGGTTTTAAACATCGGGGTTAGTTTATCGATGTTCTTGTAATAGAGGTCGGTAATACTTTTGCTGGAAGAAGCCGTATCAAAACCCATTTTTCGCACTTGTTTTCCATTGGTCGTGTCGATCATGTATAACTCCGAAACTTTAGCTTCCAGTAATAAATTGCGCATGATGTCCACACGTTCTTTAATGCTTTTAACTGTTTCGTCGCTGTAAACCCCTTTTGCTTTTCCGGTTAGAATGTATTTATCTGCAATGTGTACAAACACTTTGTCGAATCCCATGATTTTGCTTTGCTCGTATTTGTAGGTAAAATAACCTATCAACAGATTATACACCAGATTCCCTTCGTCACATTTGGCAAGAATCTTGTCAATTTCCTGAATAACAGTATCAGGGTGCATTAAGATCACGTTGTCAAAATATTTTTTCACTCTGTCATCAAAGAACGGGGTACGCACAATGCGTTCGTCTTTAAAGTTAATTCCATCAAAATAATGGCTCTTGTAATAATAGTATTGGTAAACGCTGTCAGGACGGCCGTTTTTTGCTTTAGGGATATCTGTTGGCTCCTTTTCCGTTTTTAAATTCATCACATCGTACACAAAGGTTCCCTTTGTTTTGAGCATAAAATCCGCGTCAAACTTTTTAACGTCGTCGTTCAACTGTTTTACTTTTTCATTCATAAACTTTGTGCTGTCTTCCTTGCTCTTGCCTTTTGTTTGTTCACGCACCTTGCTGAAATCCTGATTTTTGTTGGTAATGTATTTTATGTAAGAAAAGAACATCTCGTTCTCTTTGTTACCTGTTACCTTTAGCGTATTTACAATATCTGCATTGTCTGTACTCATTGTGAACTTTTGATTTTCATTGATGAAGAAATCAAAATAAATCGACTTGGCATCACTTACCAGGGTGTACACCCCTTTATCCAGATCTTTTTTTCCTTTAAATTCAATTAAGCCATTTTTAATTTTTTTGCAGGTGTCTGCAATGTATTGCTGGTCAAATGTATATTTCACCAGGTAGGCCATGGTATCTTTGCACCCTTTAAAATTTATTTTTATGTCATAGCCCTGCGATTGCGCGCTAAACGAGAAAACAGCTGTTGATGCCAGTAAAAGAATAAATTTTTTCATGTGTGTTGTTGTGTTTTAGATGTTGTTTTTTGTCTGTTATTAATTGATTTTTTCGGTTTTATCTATGCTCTTTATAAAATCCACCACTTGTTCTGTTGCGATGCGTTTTACAATTATTTTTTTGTCCTTATCCAGAATGTATATAAGCGGTGTGGAGATCACATCAAATTTATCTTTCACGTGATTTAAATGAACCGGATCAAATACGTGCATAAAATCCGTTAATTGATGGGTGATAATAAATTTTTTCCAGGGTTCAAACTGATCATCTTTTGTTTGAACCGCATATACTTTCACGTCTATTTTTCCTTTCAATGCCTTCAGGCTTTCGTGGAGTTTCGGCACTTCGGTCTGACAATGCCCGCAATCGGCGGCCCAAAATAACAAAATAGTGTACCTGGCATTTACCTGGTATAAGGTCTTAAAAAGTGCAGCCAGTTTTTTTTCGTTATTGTAATACAGATTGGTAATGCTCTGACTGGAAGTAACCGTATCAAATCCCATTTTCATAACCTGCCGTCCACTTACCGTATCGATCATAAAAAGATCAGGAACTTTTTTTCCTGCCAACAGGTTTCTCATGATGTCCACCCGTTCTTTTAAGGCTTTAACCGATGCGTCTGAATAAATGCCTTTTGCCTTCCCATTGGTAATGTAATTATCTACCAGGTGCACAAACACTTTGTCAAAACTCACCAACTTGGTTTGTTCATATTTGTATGTGAAGTACCCGGCCATAATCCGGTATAAAAGATTTCCTTCGTCACACTTTGCCATGAGACGATCTATCTCAGCAATCACCGAGTCAGGATCGGCAATCACCACATTGTCAAAGTACTTTTTTAAACGCTCGTCGAAATAAGGAGTGCGTGCAATTCTTTCATCCTTAAAATTAACCCCATCCCAATAATGGTTTTTGTAATAAAAGTAAGGGTAAGTACTATCCGGACGGCCGTTTTTTGCTTTTGGAATATCGTTGGCCGTTTTTTCCATTTTAAGGTTAAACACATCGTACACAAAAGTTCCCTTTACTTTTTGCATATAGTCCAGATCAAACTGCTTTACCTGCTCGTTGAGCTGGTTAATTTTGTCTGTCATCATCTTAATGCTATCCTGCTTCGATTTACCTTTCGTTAGTTCGCGGGTAGCGTTAAACTCCTTGTTTTTAGAAACTCCGTATTTTACATATTCAAAAAAAAGTTCGTTTTCTTTGTTGCCTACAGGAGAAAGGCTGGTTACGATATCGGACATATCGCCGTTAATGACCAACTTCTGACTTTCATTTACCACAAACTCGAAATAAGGCACTTTACCCGGATTGACTAATATGTAAACACCTTTTTCGAGATCGGTCTTACCTTTAAACTGGATCAGGCCATTTTTAATTTTTTTGCAGGTGTCACAAACGTAAGTTTGATCGAATGTGTATTTTAAAAGATAAGCCAGGCTATCTTTGCACCCCTTCATGTTGATTTTAATATCATAACCTGATTGAGCCTTTACACCAAAAGCAAACACAAGTACAAAGAGCAAACTAAGACTATTTTTTTTCATACCTGCTTTTACCACGATTCTTAAATTATTTTTTCGTCAAAAAAATACGTTTTACTTAATAGGATTTTTCTCAATGCTTTCGAGTTTTTCTATGATCTCCACCACCTGATCATGAGCCAGCTTTTTTCCTTTTATTCTTTTGTCTTTATCCAGTAAGTAGATCACCGGAGTGGCGGTAATATCGAATTGTTCTTTCAGGTTATTTAAATGAATAGGATCAAACACATGTACAAAATCTGTCAGTTTCTTTTCAACGATGAACTGTTTCCATGTGTCAAATAATTCTTCTTTGGTCTGCACCGCGTAAACTTTCACATCTACTTTTCCTTTTAATTTTTGAAGATCCTCGTATAATTTTGGAACTTCGGTTGTACAGTGGCTGCAATCTGCAGCCCAAAACACCAATACCGTGTACTTGGCCTTAACATCGTACAAGGATTTATACATCGGTGTGAGTTTTTCAAAATTTTTATTGTACAGGTAAGTTACACTGGCACTGCTTCGCGCGGTATCAAAGCCCATTTTCAGAACCTGCTTACCGTAAACTGTATCTATCATATAAAGATTTGCCACCTTGGCATCCGGTAGTAAATTTCTGAGAATATCTACCCGTTCCTTGATTTTCGCGATGGTTTCCGCAGAATAATAACCCTGGGTTTTGCCACTGACAATATATTTGTCCGCCAGGTGAATAAACACTTTTTCAAACGTGTTGCTTTTACCATACTGATCAAAACTCATGGTTTTGTTTTGTTCGTATTTGTAAGTAAAATGTCCAACCAGTGTGTTAAACATGGTACTACCAGGTACACACTGAGTTAATACCTTATCCAGTTCCTTAATAACTGAATCCGGATGCTGAACTACCAACTGATCGTAATATTTTTTAATCTTCTCCGCGAAAAAAGGTGTGTATACAATTCTATCGTCTTTAAAGTTAATACCATCAAAAAAATGATTTTTGTAATAATAGTACTGGTAAATACTGTCTGGTCTGCCATTTTTCGCAAGTGGCGCGTCCGTAGGATATTTTTCAGATTTCAGGTTCATAAGATCCGCTACAAACAAACCCTTGTTTTTCGTTCTGAAATCAAGGTCGAATTTTTGCATTTCCTGACTTAAGAGATTTTGTTTCTCATTCACTACGCGTACGCTATCCTCTTTCTTTTTTCCCTTCATGCTTTCCTGGGTTTTAATCAGGTCTCTGTTTCTGGTGGTCATAAAACGCACATAGGAAAAAAACTGTTCATTTTGTTTTTCATCTGCTGTTTTTAAAGTGGACGCAATGTCCGCCTGATCGAGATTTACAGAGAATTTCTGATTGTCGTCTACAATAAACTGGAAATAGAAAGAGTTACGACCCTGATTGGCGAGAAAATAAACCCCTTTTTCAAGTGGTGTTGTGCCTTTAAATTGAATTTTACCAGCTTTAATGCGTTTGCAGCTATCCACAATAGGCATTTGATCAAAAAAATAACGAGCAAGATACACAGTTGAGTCGGTGCAGCCTTTGAAGTTGATCTTGATATCATATCCAGATTGCGCAAAAGAGGCAGCGGAAGAGATAACAAACAGGCAAATCCAAAAGTAGACTTTTTTCATAGTGATGAGGGTTTTCAAGTTATTTACCAAAATTAATAATAGATTCAATTTAGCTTCAAATCTTGTACCATTTTTTCAATGTTGCCCTTATAAATTTTGTTAAAAACATCCTCCAGACTGTCCTGCATGCTGTTGTATTGTATAAAGTCCACAAACCACGCGTTTTTAAACCGGAGGGCTTCATCTAACCTTTGAAGGTAAAGCCCCTTATTATGTAACGGAAGGTGTTTTATACTATCCTGAACTTCGTAAATGGCCTTTAGTTTGAGAATGTTTCTTTCAGGAAGCTGACATATAGAGTGGTAGTAGGTTTTCAGGTATTTAAGTTTACGGAGCATGTAATTCGTGTAAATTTTATTGTCAGAATAACGCCACACATAGTCCTTTAACGCAGATGTATCTTTTTTCAGAAAACGCAGAGTAGCCTGGTGAGCTACAAAACTTGCCACGTTCTCATTAAAATCAACTGAATTAGGGGCGTAATAAGTAGCGTGAAATAGTTCATGAAACAAAAGATTGCACAAACTGCCTTTGCTGCGGTTCAACATACTACTTAACAGGGGATCCTCGAACCAACCCAAAGTGCTCCAGGCGGAAACAGGCCTTATGTCGGCATCATAACCCAAAACCACCAGGTGATTGTATTCCTTTTGAGCCATCTCCTTTTTAAAAAAGCCTTTATACGTAACCTTACCAATTAGGGGGAATTTCCATACGTAAGGCTCAAATGCAAAAGGTTCGCAGGCAGTAACCACCCATAGGATACTCTGCCCTTGTTGATCATAAATCCTGGTAAAATTACCTGTAGGTTCATAACCAAGACTATCAACAGAGTATTTCTTGATTCTTTCAACAAGTTGCAGGTTTTGTTGCTCTTCCGGCGACAGTGGTGTTCTTCTGGTA
>CAZMHW010000266.1:4827-5699 GCA_964566105.1 uncultured Akkermansia sp. | reverse complement strand
GGGTTGGACTACTGATGTATCCCAAAAGAATGGTGGCGGTTGAAATGCAACCTACGCTGTTATTTCCGCTAACCGTGTAAGTAATGGTTGAGGAAGGTGTGACTACCGCCGTAGAACCAAAACCGCCCGCAGGACTCCATGTATAGTTTAAGGCACCCGTGGCCGTCAGACTGGCACTGGTACCTCCGCACACGCTGGCAGTATTGGAAGTGGCGGTTAAGGTTGGGTTACTATTTGTTGCAATAAAAACAGTTTTTGTGTCAATACAAGAACCGTTAGCCCCGGTTACCGTATAAATAGTGTTAGAAGATGGAGAGACGGTTACGTTGGCACCACTTAAACTACCCGGATTCCAGGTATAGTTAGTGGCACCACTGGCGCCTAACACCGTTGGGGTACCGGCGCAAATCGTTCCGGAACTAAATGCAAGGGACAGGGTTGGAGTGGTGGTTACCGACACAGTGCTATTGGCAGTAGAGGTGCAACCAGTAGAAGAAAACATCCCCGTTACCGTATACACAGTTGTGGTAAGCGGATTTACCGAAACGCTGTTTCCAATTAAGTTTCCTGGTAGCCAGGTGTAGGAGTTAGCTCCAAAGGCACTCAAACTACTTGTAGCACCGCTGCAAATAGATGCTGGTGAGCTACTCGAGAGTACAGTTGGGTTTGTATTGACTACTACAGTTAAAACAGTAGTTGACACACAGGCTCCATTTGCACCTGTTACCGTATATTGAGTTGAAGACGCCGGACTTACGATGGCAACAGAAGAATTTAAGGTGCCTGGGTTCCAGGTATAGCTTGTAGCGCCGCTAGCACTTAAAGTAGTGGTTTTGCCCGCGCAGATTACCAGAGGGGACGCAGCCACGGTG
>CAZMHW010000266.1:2735-4817 GCA_964566105.1 uncultured Akkermansia sp. | reverse complement strand
CGGTGATAGTCGGAATGTTGATGACGGTAAGCACAGTTGTAGTTGTGGAGATACATCCAAAAGCATTTGTGCCACTCACAGAATAAGTGCTGCTAATCGACGGATTGACGGAAACTGAAAAATTGTTGGATGCTATTGGGTTCCACGTGTATGTTGCAGCGCCACTTACACTGAGAGTTGCCGAACTACCGTTACAAATACTGGGAGTAGATGAAGTTAATACCAAAGCGGGACTGGGATTTACAGAAACCGATACCAACGCGTCGGTTTTACAACCAACACCATCTTCACCGGTAACGGTGTATGTTGTATTGCCTGAAGGGCTGGCGCTAATGTTTTGCCCGGCTAGTGCTCCCGGAAACCAGGTGTAGGTGAGTGCACCACCAGCCGATAACGTAACCGAATTGCCGCTGCAAATAGTAGTGTTGCTTACAGAAGCGTTTACCGTAGGGTTGCTGTTTACTGCGATAGAGATGCTGGCGGATCCCGGACAGCCGTTTGAACTACCTACTAAACTGTAAACAGTTAAACTCAAGGGAGAAATAAGAAGGTTATTTCCTGTAGTACCTCCCGGGTACCAGGTATAGGAACTTGCTCCAAGTCCGCTGAGTGTTGCAGATTTTCCAGAGCAGACGGAAGCAGAGCTTGCAGAAATAGTTACAGTTGGATTTTGATTTACCGTTATCAGTATGGTTTGAGTTCCGGTGCACCCGGCAGCGTTACTTCCGCTAAGTGTATATACCGTGTTCACCAGTGGATTGACAGTTAAAGTGGAGCCCGATAGTGTACCAGGTTCCCAGGTATAACTGCTCGCACCGGATGCGGAAAGTTGTGAGCTGCCTCCTGCACATATTACCGGAGCTGAAGCAGAAACGGAAACAACAGGACTTGTTAAGGTGTTAAGAGTAAGTGTGCTTAATGCAGTGCAAAAGCCGTTTGCGCCGGTCACCGTGTACACGGTTGTCGTGCTGGGTGTAATAGTAACCGTAGCTCCACTCAGGTTACCGGGCATCCATGTATAGCTACTGGCACCACTAAAAGTGAGGTTGGTTAAATTTCCACTGCAAACAGTTGGATTCCCGGAAACATTGATAAGAGTTGGCGTTACGTTGGCTGAAACGGTAACTACCGCGCTGCCCGAGCAAACACCGGTATTCCCGTACACAGTGTATGTAGTGGTAGAAGAAGGGTTTACTATTACGAGTGTGTTACTTGATGATACCGGTGACCAGCTGTAAGTGTCTGCCAGACCAGTAACGCTGAGGCTCACATTTGGAGCGGGTTGGCAGATTAACGTGTTACTTGGTAAAATACTTAAACTCAAAGGCGCTGTATTTCCGCTCACATTCACTGTTGCCGAACCTGCACAGGCGTTAAGAGTGTTGGAAACAGAAACTGTATAAATCCCACCTCCAGTAACAGATATACTTGGCGTGTTATTTGCACCGAAAATGGAGGGTCCGTTCCAAATAATTGTATTGCTGGCACTATTTGGGGATACGGACAATTGAGCAAAAGGATTGTAACAATCAATGGTGTTTGAAGTTACTGCAACAGGTATAAGCTGGTAAGGATCGTTTAGAACAGTATAAGTGGCCACTGAAGTACCACCCTGACAACTTCTGAGAAAGCACGTATAGGTTCCTGCTGAGGTAACCTGTGCGGAGATGTTGTGAGTAGAGCCACTGATGCCGGGGCCTGACCAGGTGTAAGAAGCTGAACTAACCGGTGCGTTGGCAGTTAAGGTGATGGTAGGAGTGAAACAGCTTACCGAAGGGCTTGGACTTGAAGTTATGGAGGCGGTGAAGGAATTTACAGGAATTGCGCAGTTCGCAAAATCCCCGGGCGTAGGAAAGGTCTGATTGAGGGCTTGCGTGAAACTAACGGTAGAGCCACTGATGAGGCCGGTATAATAAAAGGTATTATGCGTTGTAACTGTGTTGCCGGATATAGCAAAAGCAACACCATTATAATTGGTTGGTAATCCGGATACCGAGTAACTGCAGGTTTGAATCCCGGAAGAATTATAAACCAGCAGGCTTTGAGGTGTTCCGCATTGTAATAAATAAATGTTGTCGTTAT
>CAZMHW010000266.1:0-2725 GCA_964566105.1 uncultured Akkermansia sp. | reverse complement strand
ACATCCTGACAAATGTTACTGCCCTGGACGGTGGGGATAGTTATCGCGGTTGCATTACCGGTTCCATTGTATTTGTAAACATAGAGGAGGCTGCTGGTGAAATAAAGATTGTAGAGGTAATTTTTACTTCCTCCTGCCTGACTGTATACTGTGGTGCCACAGGAGTGATTGGTATCGTAAAACCCGGAACCGTTATAATACCAGTAAGTTCCGTTCGCTATTGTCCAGTAGGTGGGATTTGGGGCGGTAAAACTAAAAGAAGGTCCAATTGCCAGGCATTGCGCTCCCACCGGAAGTTGTAAGGAGGTGAGGGTAGAGGTGTTTGTTTGCCCTGTATTGGAAACGTGCACCAGGGCCGAAGCGGTGTTGATACTGTAAAATACATCTGTACAATTAGGTGGCGGGGTGGGGATGCAACTAAAATCATTGTTGTAAATGGTCGTAATTTCAGAAGCTGTCAGGGTGCGATTATAAAATTTCGCGTTATCAATTACCCCGTCAAAGGGAAGATTTGTTGTTTCATTTGTGCCTCCCAGAATCACTTTTTTGCCACTCACATAATCAAATCCTACAGTGGAAGTAACAGCCCCCTGGTAAACACCGTTCACGTATATTTTTAAATAAATATTATCCATAGTAAAGGCTACATGGTACCAGGTATTAGCCGTAAGTGTGGTGGTACACTCGGCGGTATGTGTGGTGGCGCCATTGGTGCGGGTGACCCTGAATTTGTAGCCTGCGGAAACAGAAACCGTGCTCAGGGAATAGGCGTCGATATTTGTAGTATTGCTGTTTTTTGTAAAAAGGACATAGGCGTTTGAAAGTGTAACAGGTTTGATCCAGGCCGAAAATGTTAAAAAATTGGGTTTTATCAAGGGGTTATCCGGCAACTCTACATAACTGGAAGTAGAGCCTGAAAAATACAGGGCTGAATTAGCATTACTGTTTCTGTCAACTGCAGAGGTAACGGAGCTGAGCGTGCCGGTTAAATTATTGATTAGTTCTGTGGCATTACCATCCAGGGCATAGCAGGCAGTTAGACTGGTGGTAGTAGCCTGGGAAAAAACAGAACTGAAACTAAAAGTGAAGGTTAGCAACAAAAGAAGTTTTGTAATTGTACGCATGAATTCTGGGTTAGAGGTCAGAAAAATACAAAAAAAAAGTCACCTGGCAAGGGCATAATCACTATGTGTTTACATAGTAATTATGCAATCTTTTTTATTTAAATAAACTACCCTTTTGGGTAGTTAGGGCATTCTGTCCCTGACAATAACGCAGGGGTCAATGAGTGTTGTTTTGTGATTGGGTCTTGTAAATACAGCAACCCAGCTTACGGTGGTGATGGTTGCAAAGCGGGCTTTGTCATTCTGTCTTACTTTGTATTTGTTAGACATAAGGTAAAGGAAGGGATTTTGTGTTTTACTGTAAGCTGTGTGTCGGTTTTGTTACGGAGTAAATGAGATCTGTTCGGAAAATGGCAAAGGACGCTAAGATTTGAAATATGTGCGATAGTAAATATTTGTTGGTTATTTGTACGCATGGATCAGAGATCCGTGTTGTCTGGGATTTAGTAATAGGGTTAACGCTATCTATTTTTTACTCGCTGTCAATTTCGCAGTTTGGCAAAAGTTTTTGTAACCTTTTTACTTTGCGTTTATAAAAGATGCCGCCTTCGAAGAATAATAGCTTTAAATTGGTTAATTGTTTAATTTCTATAGGGATTTTTCTTATTATGGTTTTATTTTCTGTAGGAAAAAACAGGTAGATTCCCTTATCTCCAGCATCTTTGTGTTTTTCATAGATTTCGTGTACTTTCTGTGTATCAGTCTCACTGAGAAGCCATGGTGTTAGTCGAAACTGTTCAAGTAGGTTTAAGTTGCATAAATCCAATAGTCTAAGGTTTTTATATCTTAAAATTTCCATGGGGAATTTTTTGATACCGTTATTTCCAAGATGAAGGTATAGAACGCTATCAGGATCTGCTTTTGCAGCATCAGCTAGGGAATAAAACACCTTGGGATCACAATTTGAACCCGAAATAAATAGAGAGTCCTTTTTTTCTATTATCTGAGAAAATAAATGGGTTTGCAAGCAGACTAAAAAATAAAAAATCGATCTTAAATTCATATTTGACTTTTTTTTCCTTCAATAAAGTACTAAGAACATACAAAAATAAAAAAATGAATTGATTTCCTTATCTATAAATTAATTAATCCCCTGTTGGTACATCAAATTCTCCCTCTGGTTCTGCTGAAATTTCTGGTTCACTGGATGAAGTAGGGATCTGGTTTATTTGAATAGGCGTAAGATAATCAACAGAGATATATTTTGTTGACATTATGCTCAAAAAGTTGGTAGGAAAGAAAAAGTTCTTAACATTCGTGGCATTTATTTGGCCAATGGGTTGGATAAAAAGTGGGGTTCCTCGAAAAATGCCGTTTATTACTTGTTTCGCCCCACCAATATTAATTTTCCAAAGTTCAACTTCAAATAGTATATCCATGTTATCACCGCTAATACCTTGCGCTAAATTGTCAACAGGTTTACCACCGCCATAATTTAAATTTAAATGATGCCCAGCTTCGTGCAAAAGAGTGTTAAAAACATTGAACGCTGCGGCTGCAGACTTAGTTGAACTTTTTTTAGGAATACCAGGTAAGTACATTTCGTCAATTGTTATAATTGGAGTATAGGTTCCATTTTCCAGATCTTTTATATCGTGGCC
>CAZMHW010000265.1:0-5710 GCA_964566105.1 uncultured Akkermansia sp. | reverse complement strand
ATCCAGAACAGTATGGGTGAAATGTATTTTGCAATAACCGAAACGGCGAGACTGATTATTATAAAATAATGCAACCACAGGACAATTCTGTTGAACACTGAAAGTTGTCGTTCTTCTTTGCGAACAACCAAATCCCGCAATTCACGGATAGATATTTTGCTGAAAATTGAAATCGAAAATTATTTTACAAGTGCCAATGCTTCTTCAATAAAAGCGTAAGAACTTAATATTTCCGGTTTTCCGTCAATTACGGCAACATCATGTTCAAAATGAGCGCTTGGTTTTCCATCGGCTGTAATAATGGTCCAACCGTCATTTAATTGTTTTATGTTTTTGGTGCCAAGGTTAATCATGGGCTCTATGGCCAATACCAAACCTTCTTTAATTTTTGGACCATCACCTCTTTTTCCGTAATTCGGAACTTCCGGTTCTTCGTGCATTGTTCTTCCTAAACCATGGCCAACTAATTCTCTCACCACGCCAAAACCATTTTTTTCAGCGTGTTGTTGAATTGTATAACTGATATCGCCAATGCGGTTACCGCTTACCATCTGTTGAATTCCAAGGTACAGGCTCTCTTTTGTCACGTCAATCAGTTTTCTGAGTTCCGGTTTTATTTCACCAACTCCAAAAGTATACGCATGATCTCCATAAAAACCGTTTTTCTTTACGCCACAATCTACAGAAATGATATCGCCCTCTTTTAAAGGAGTTTTGGTTGGAATGCCATGCACTACCGCTTCGTTAATAGAAATACACAGCGTAGCCGGGAAATCGGGAGCGCCACGCCCGCCTTTAAACCCTTTAAAAGCGGGAATTCCGCCGTTATCGCGGATATACTCTTCTGCAAGTCTGTCAAGATCCAGGGGAACAACACCTGGTTTAATTTCACGGGCTATAATGCCCAGGGTGCGGGATACCATTAAAGCTGATTCACGCATCAGTTCAATTTCTTCTCTGTTTTTTAAGTAGATCATTTTTGTCCGAATAATTTTTTAAAAATTGAACCTTCGTTTTTCTTGTAGTTATTATGTGCTTCGGCATTTTTTAACTGATGAGAAAACTCTCCCCCTTCGGGGTGTAGGGCTTGCCATACTTCACTCCATCCGATAAATCCACCGATGGCGCGATCGTCAATAAAAATGTCCGCATTTAATTTGCGCGATGTTTTTTCATCCAGAACTTCTTCCGGATAATTTTTATTCACCGCGTAAAATTCCACGCCGTTGTTTTTGCAATAATCCACCGCCTCCTTCAAAAGATCTCCGGTGCGAATGGTCCACAAAATCAGTTTATGTCCCTTTTGCTGCAGCGCTTTCATCGTGGCAAAAGCAAAGAGCATTTCCTTGCCAATTTCAGGGTATTTGTGCTCCACAATGGTGCCGTCAAAATCCACTGCGATCACTTTGCTATGTTCACTTAAAAAGGGCTTCATGATCAGAGGTTTTTTACCGAAAGAACATTGATATTGTTATCCAGTTCGTATAAGCGGGGTTGAGCTGTCCCAATTTCAAATTCCAGAATTTGTTCCGGACTCATTTTTTCAAGGTACATAATGAGCGCTCTCAGACTGTTTCCGTGCGCAGCAATTACCACGTTTTTACCCGCTTTTAGTTTTGGAATGATTTCATTCTCAAAATAAGGAATTACCCTGGCAGCGGTGTCTTTTAAACTTTCTCCGTTTGGAGGAGGAATATCGAAACTTCTTCTCCAGATTTTTACCTGATCAGCTCCGTATTTTTGAGCGGTCTCATCTTTGTTTAACCCCTGAAGGTCGCCGTACATACGCTCGTTTAGTGCTTTGTCGTAGGTAGCCTGAATGGGAGCATGTCCTGCGGTGTCTAGTGCCAGAGTTAAGGTGTTCTGAGCTCTTTTAAGATCAGAAGCGTAAGCGTAATCAAAGGTAAAGCCATTCAGTTTGAGGCCAGCCTGTTTTGCTTCTTCAATTCCTTTTGGACTTAATTCCACATCCACCCAACCGGTAAATTTATTCTCGAGGTTCCAGATGCTTTGTCCGTGACGAAAAATAATTAATTGTGCCATAATTTTTGAGGCACAAATATAGCGTTAAATCGCTAAAAATGAGACGTATTTTAGCTTGAATTGAATCAAAAAAAAGATTAAATTGTTAGGACGGTGTTTTTAAAATACAGACGCAACGAAAGCCTAGCCAGGACTCAGATTTTGTATACAAAATGTCATTACCTACACGGCATTCCTCCAGCGAATGATGCCAACCGCCGCCTTTGCAGGTACCTTTTTCCAGCAGCATTTCCGCCACGTTTCCCAGACTGTTAAATAAGCCAAATTGGTTAGGTTTGTATGAGTTAACGGGGGTGGTAACGTCCGGATATTTTCCATTCTTAGCCCTTTTATCTTTAAGCAAAGTGTCTTGTTTTTCTCTGGCACAATTTAAAGTGGCATTGCCTTTTTGGTCCCGTCCTTTGTTGTTAAAAGCAGAGGAACTGTTCATACTTATCAATTGCCATTGTTCTTTGGTGGGTAATGTGTATTCTATGTTCCAGTCTTTTTTGTAAGCAAGGGCGTAGTATTCTTTTACTCTGTCAGTCCTCCATTTGCAGAAGGCAATAGCTTGCTCGTAGCTCACACCAACTACAGGAAAGTTGCGATACGCGGGATGTCTGTAATAGTAAATTACATAGGGTTCATTGTAACTTTCGGCATTTCTCCACACCAGGGTATCAGGAAGAGTTTCTAAATGTTCTTTGGAGTGGTAGCCATATTTGATCTTTGTCCAGAGTTCGTATTCACTCCATGACAAATTAGAAATCTCCGTCTCGTCGGCGAAAAAATTCTCCGTGATTTGAACGGTTCCTGGCGGGATGTTTTTTTTGTTTTTTAAAGTAGAAAATGCAAAACAAAAACTTACTAAAATAACAGCGCTTACTTTTTTTATCATATTTCCAGAGCTTTTTTAAAGGTTGTCAGATCGTCGGTGCCTTCTTTTAAAGCATCGATTTTAAACGTGTTACTCTTTTCATCGATGCTTTGTTTAAAGGTATTTTTATTACACAAGTACATTTTGTTTTTGGTAAAAAGACAAATGGAATAGGTAGCCTTTGGATCGTAATTGAGGGTAAACCCGTTTTCAGCATCCAGGTTGTACACGGTTTTGTTGGTGTGGTCTACCAGATAAATGTAATTTGCCAGAAGTGGCTTACCTCCTTCTGACAAGACGAAGATGGGTTTTACAGAAGCTCCTTCAGGTACAGGATGTGGACAGTCTGAATTATAAATTCCAAATTGGGACACGTTAAAAATCCGGGTGGCTTTTACCTGTACACTCATGGAATTAAAATTAGAGCTCAACTCGTTTTGTTCACGCATGTTGTATTTTTCACGCATTCTGGCTTTTTCCTCATCGTATTCTTTTTGTTTTTTTGCCTGTTCAGCCAGGTAGGCCGACTGTTTGGTCTGCATTTCAGCGATGAGCTTTTTCTCGTCGTTTACACGTTTGGTCAACAGGTTTTCGTAAGCCGCAAATTTTTCGTCGTAACTTTTTTGAGCTTTTTCAAAATCGTCGCCGGAAAGCACGGGGTAAACAATAAGTTTTTCCTGACGCTTCCTGTAGATTAAATTTAAAATATAGTTTTTACCTGGTATTGGTCCCTGAGATACCTTCACTTCGCTCCAGGTGATCTCGTGAAATTCCTTGCTGTAGTTTTTATTTTCAGGACCAACTTCGAAGATCACATTGTCAAAAGCTGCAAGCTCAGGATATTCGTTATAACTGCCATCGAGCCTAAATGTCGGTTTTCCAGGCGTGGCTCTCACCGGTTTAGCGGGTTCTTTGGCAAGAGGGAGTCTTTGTACCTTTGTAGCATACAGTACTTTTACGCTATCTATTTTTTTTGGAATTACTTTTTCAATGTCATTTTTCAGTAGCTCCATTTTTTTATTTTCAAGGGGTTTTGCTTGTTTAAATTCGTCACCCAGTGGTATGTTGGCAAGATTTAAATTAGGATGTACTTCATCTTTTTTCAGGTACTGCCAGTTTTTTTTAACGGTATCCAGGTAATACTGATTGAATTTTTTTTCATCGCTGGCTGAGGCAAGTTCCACTTCGAGTTTTTTGTCCGGTCTGATAAATACGGGTTCTCCGTCCTGCGATCCTTTAATTTCAAACATTCCTGCACTTTCGAGGTTGTATTTAATCCCTGCACTATCGTAAGCCATGGGAATTCCACTCAGAACTATGTCACCAAGGTCGTGAAATTCCTTGTATTCTATAGTCACATCACCAACAATGTCCTTACCATGTTTATCCACAAAACTGTTTTTAGGAATTTTGATTTTGGTGGAACCGTTGTGGTTTATGTTACCTCCTTTTGAGTTGTTCACTTTATAGTTAGAATAGGGGACGCTCAGCTTTTGTGAAGGTTTTTTTACAAAAGGTTCTTTTTTTAAGGGAGACGGGGTGGAGGCGTTGGTGTTCTGAGTAATTAATGTTTCATTCTTTTTATTTTGTTTTTGGTTGTTGAATAGGGACAAATAAGTAATGGTACACACTACGGTAACACCTGCAATAATGGTAGAATACCGTATCTTTTTATTTTTCCACCAACTCTCGTCACCCTGGGCTTTTTTTAAACTTTGCTGTTTAAAACGTTCAACCAGTTGATCAAAATTTTGTTGTTTTTTTAACTCATCATCACTGACCTTTGGGCGATCTATATTAAATTTTGGACTCATACTACACTTTTAGTTTACTCAATGATTTTTTTAGTTTCTCAATGATCCGGTACATTCTTACTTTGGCGTTTACTTCGGTAATTTCCAGAATTTCTGCGATCTCTTTAAAAGGACGTTTTTCAAAAAAGCGCAACTCTACCATTTGCAGGTCATCGCTGTTTAATTCCTGAATGAGCTTTTTTATGGCAGGAATATACTCCTCAAAAAAGGGTTCCTCGTGTTCTTCACAAATATAACGCAGATCGCTGATGTCAGCATTAATGGCACGTTTGTCTTTTTGTGTTCTGAACAGCTGCATCACTTCGTTGTGCGCAATTCGGTATAACCAACTTGCAAAAGGCACACCTTTGAACTGATATTTCTGCAGGTTGAGCATGGCCTTTAAAAAGACCTGTCCTGTAATATCAAAAGCTGTTTCCTTGGAATCCATCCGTTGATACACATAATTAAAGATCTGCTTATAGTATTTATCGTATAAAGGCGCAAAACGTTCAGGATTTAACTTTGCTGCCTCAATAATCGTTAACTCCTCATTAAGCTGCTGATCGGTGTGATGAAAATGGGGGTTAATAGCCATAGTAGGGTTTAAAAATACTGCTTATGGTGTTATAACTAAAATAAGCTTCGCGGGTTACGCCAAAATGTCAAATAACTTTAAGTTTATAATTAAGTACTTGATAATCAG
This sequence comes from uncultured Akkermansia sp., assembly GCA_964566105.1. GTDB lineage: Bacteria > Bacteroidota > Bacteroidia > B-17B0 > Aurantibacillaceae > Aurantibacillus. The sequence goes on along the minus strand of CAZMHW010000265.1, from coordinate 312 downwards.
TTACACTTTTTTTTATCGCAATGAGTGAAACGTCTTTATTTTTGGGTGAAATGATGTTTTGGATGAGTGAATGGATTTATTTATTCTAACTCAATCTGTATATATGCGTTTATTTTGTACCACTGTATACATGGAAAGTGTTAGATGGCCTTATTATTAGTCTTTATATAGTACAATAAACCGTACATTTAATTGCTAGTTTATCATGCCAAATCCTACACCGAAAGAACTTAAGAAGATAGCCAAATCTAGGTTAGCCGAATCAAAGCTTCTATTCAAGAATAAAAAGTATGATGGGGCTAGGTATATGAT
>CAZMHW010000264.1:0-5712 GCA_964566105.1 uncultured Akkermansia sp. | reverse complement strand
CCCTCGCACTGGCAGATCCTTCGCTATCGCTCAGGAAAACGCACTTCCGTTCTATACCCCAGCGCTTTGTTGAGCGGAGCGAAACATCTGCTTGTGCGGTGGCGATCTAATTAGTTCCGGTTGCAGCGCACTGGCAGATCCTTCGCTACCGCTCAGGAAGACGGTCTCCCACACCCTGAGCGCTTCGACTCTGCTCAGTGCGAGGGCTCAGAATAAACCCCCAACAAAAAACCCCTGCTTTACAGCAAGGGTTCTTGTATTTAACTTCGTAAAATCTTAATTCAATAATAACTTTTTAGTGGTACTCTGTTTGTCGGTACTCACCCGAATAAGTACTACCTGGTTATGCAGGTTCAGATTCAGGTTCGTGCTGTTTACAGTACCTTCGGTCTGGATATCCTCCATTAATTTTTGACCTAATAGATTATACACCGAAATAATGGCTTTGGTATTCTTGTCAAAAGCGGTTTTCACAAAAGCACCTTGTTGATCCTGGCTGATAATAACATTACTCCAGGCGTTAGTGTTTTCGGCCACTCCGGTCTCATTCAAACTTTCATCTTTACACATAACCAATTCAAAACGCGGAGAAGATGTGGTGTCGGCGATAGTAAAACTATATGGACTTTGACGTAAATCGTGGTAAGTGTTAGTGAGTTTATCTACAATTCCCAGACACATATTGAAGTTCTGAAAATCAAAAGCACTAATGGTATATGTTCCGCTTGCGCTCACCCTTGCAAGCAGTGGAACACTCACACTTTGAGTTAAGGGTGGTAAAGAGTGAATGGAATAATTATTACCCAATCCGTCCTTGCTGGAAAGCGTAGTGTATTTTGAGTATGAGCCCGGATAACCGGCATAGCCCGGAGACTGGAATATTTTATTAGCATCTAATCTTTTGTCATAACCAATAGTAGCATCCGGATGAATTCTGAAAACAGTTTCATCCTGGTCATTCTGACCTGCTATTTTTAAACGAACCAACTTTCCTATGTCTGTTGTTTTGAGCAAGGGTGCACTTTGACTTGTTTTCATACTCTCATCGAAATCGAGCGTGTTCGAAATGACATTCTGATACTCCACATAAAACCCTTGTCCGCCAGGAATAACGTCAGTCTGAGCGCCTGCTCCTCCGGGGGTTGAAACACCACCGCTAAAAGAGGCGTAACCACCAGCTCCACTCGATAAATCTGGATTCCAAACATAAATGGCACCACTAAAATTAAAAACATTGGTTCCTCCAAACAAACTTGTGGCCGAAATTGGACTCGGGTAAGGGTTGGCAACAAGATTGTAGTACATCGTTCCGAATCCGGATACAAATGAACCCGAACCAGCAGAACTCATGGTGACGGAAATATTTCCTTGCACAAGAGAACCAGTATTAATGGTTGTAAGATCACTTGTATTGGTTTGCCCGTCACCTACATACACCCAATGACCTTTACCAGGACTCAAAGGATCTGAAGATACTAATTCCACATAACTATCTGCTGCCTCATTCCAATCCTGAATTGATACAAACGAGCTTGAGCCAGTTCCTACGACTGTTGGACTGTAAGCGCAACCGGTACACGTCATTGGTATCCCATTTGCTGCTGAAGATGACACATAAGTATCCCAGCTGGAAACCGATTGCCCGTAAACTCCACGCACACCCATGTTTGTCCAGCCCGTAAAATTTCCCGGAATAAATGTTTCAACTTTTATTCCGCTGCCGGTAATTGTTCCGGCAGATTGTGCAATTCTTGCAGTACCGGATGAATTAGCTCTTAAAGTTAAATTAGAGCCTGCGGCAAAGGTTGTCGACGCGTCAACAATGAGAGCATCGATTAAAGTTACCGCGGAATTCAAAGTTACTGTTCTTCCGCCGCCAGTATAAACATGAATACTTCCGGCTGTAAAGGATCCTGTTATTCCTTGTGCGGTAGTCCCATTAAAGCTCAACGTACTTGTTGAGGGAAAGGTCACCGAGCCACTTGAAAAATTCACACTCTTTCCAATAAAGACCTCCGCACTGGAAGGAAAAGTAACTGAGGCTCCTGTTTGGGTCACCAAATTATCAAACGCAGAAGTAGCTCCACCAATTGTTGCCGAACTTCCATATAAATTCACACTTGACGTTCCAATTACAAGTGTTCCCTGCGTACCAGTCCAGTTTCCTTGTACATTTATCTGGCTTGACATGCTATAATTACCGCTGGTATTAAAAACCAAATTTGGTAGTTTGTTCCTTGCCACTGCGGAAGCACCTGTAATTGTGATTGGCCCTGCTCCGCTAAAAGTGAAACTTCCTGTATTCGAAGTTGGATTACCCGTATTGGAGCCAGACACTGTCAAACTACTCAAAATATTCACGTTACCCTGGTAACTATATAACCTTGTGGAACCAACGAGAAATAAATTATTTACCAAACAGCCCCCGCCAAAACTGACAATCCTTTCTGTTCCTGTATTACCGGCCGTTGTAGAGATATTAAGATTGTTGAATGTTAAGGCGCCACTAATTGACCAGGTAGAACCAATACCTACATAAACTGTAACATCTCCGCTATTATGTTGAAAGGTTCCGCCCGTGAAGGAAATATTCCCCAACACATCCATGTTTGCAGAGGTAGATATAAAAGTCCCGCCGGCCTGACTGAAGTTAGAATTGATCGTTGGTAAGGTCGCCAGGGCATTGATTGTTCCAGTATATGCAGAAGTAATGCTAATACTATTTATGCTAATATCGGCATCGAAGCTGCAATTAGCGCTACTGGTACCATCAAACACAACGTCGTCCACCGAACCTGGAGTTCCATTAGGAGACCAATTGGTTGCTGTAGTAAAACTACTTGTACCACCGGTCCATGTGTAGGTTGTCTGGGCAAAATTATCCGCCACAAAACTAAAAAGGGCTACACCTAAAATAAATATCTTCTTCATATTCTTAAAATTTTAATAAAATAAGTCCGGTACAAAGTACGAGTAAATTTATGAAAATATTTCTAACTTCAACCATCTTTTTTAGCGTCTATGTAAGAAAACAGCGGATTTTGTTTAGAATTTAGTATTTAACGTTTGTGTTTTGTCAATGTATTTTTTTTCGTCTAAAAATTCGGCCTTTCGTCGAAAGTACAAAAGAACTTCTCTTGCTAAAATTTATGCCTTAAACCGGATTAATTTGTGATTTTTAACGAAAAAAAACCATTTGCCTCGTCCTTTAAACCATTTAAATAATTCCAACCCTCCACATTCATTTAATTTTATACTTTTACGCGCGTTACAAGAATATACGTATATGAAGTACCCATTGGTTTTAGTTTTTTTGCTCTTTTCTGCTTTTTCAGCAGTGTCACAAACGAGTGGCACGGTAAAAGGTTTTGTGTATGATAAATCCAACGGTGAACCAGTACCTTACTGCAACGTATATTTTAAAGGAACTACCATTGGTGGTAACACCGACATGAACGGCTTTTTTAACATTAATCGTATTCCGCCGGGCAATTACATTCTGACTGTTTCCAGTCTCGATTTTGACACCCTTACAGAATCTATTACCGTAACCGCGGGTGCAACCCTCAACAAAAAAATGTACGTAAACAAAGGCGGTTTTAAACTCGAGGAAGTAGAAGTAAGCACCACTGCCTCTGAAAAGATCGAAAAAACAGGGGTTGGGATTCAGAAGATTGACCCCATTGTGATCAATAAACTGCCAAGCGTGGGAGAGCCGGACATTGCGCAGTATCTACAGGTATTGCCCGGCGTGGTATTTACCGGTGATCAGGGAGGGCAACTTTACATCCGGGGAGGCTTACCGGTTCAGAATAAAGTGCTGCTCGATGGTCTCATTGTTTATAATCCCTTCCACTCTATTGGTTTGTTTTCGGTTTTCGACAGCGATATCATGAAAAGTGCTGATGTTTACAGTGCCGGATTTGGCGCGGAATACGGCGGAAGAACTTCTTCCATCATGGACATTACCACCCGCGATGGAAATAAAAAAAGGGCCACCGGGAAAATTTCGGCATCCACTTTTGGCGCTAAAGCCATGCTCGAAGGTCCTTTTGTTAAATTAAAGGAGAATGGTAATACCAGCGCTTCTTATATAATTTCTGCCAAACACTCTTACCTGCCCCAAACCTCTAAAGTACTTTACAAATATGCCAATCCAAATGGACTACCTTTCAGGTACACCGATTTTTACGGTAAAGCATCCATCAACTCTACCGGAGGTAGTAAACTGAGTTTATTCGGATTCAATTTTAACGATGCTGTAGACTACAGCAATGTCGCATCCTTTGCGTGGCAAAACACGGGAGCCGGTATTAACTTCCTCCTGGTACCGCAATCGAGTAATCTTTTAATTGAGGGTATTTTTGCCTTTTCCCGTTACCATATCGATTTTAAAAATCCTTCACTCGAAAGTGATTCCAAATCAAGTAACATCAGCGGTATGAATGTGGGTTTTAACTTTGTAAAATTTATTGGCAAACAGGAAATTCGTTTTGGTTTTGAAAATGTGATTACAAATACCGACTACCGCGTACAAAATCCATACTATGCAAAAATTGCTATGACCCGTGCTACTGTTGACGTAGGAGCCTTTCTGAAAGCCAAATTCATCGACAGAAAAAAACGTCTCGTGTTTGAACCGAGTTTCCGTATGCAATATTACGCTTCCTTAAATGTTGCCTCGCCTGAACCCAGAGCTTCGTTAAAAGTAAACTTTACAAAAAAAATCAGATTTAAAGCGGCAGGTGGTTTATACAGTCAAACCTTAATGAGCGCCAACAGTGACAGGGATATTGTGAATTTATTCTATGGTTTCATCAATGCCCCTGAAAGTGAAGATATTTCCAAATCGTATCTGGATTCCAAAGGAAAATCTCAAAGCGTTAATTCTTCCGTACAAAAAGCAACACACATGGTAGGTGGTTTTGAATTCGACCTTTTCAAACATTTTGAACTGAATGTAGAGGTTTACCAGAAATTCTTTAACCAGGTGATCAACATTAACCGGGATAAAATTTTTGAAGACAATACCACCAATGCGGCTCGTCCGGATGAACTCAAAAAGAACTTTGTAATTGAACAAGGCCGTGCCAGAGGATTTGACGTGGTATTAAAATATGACCGCAAACGTTTCTATTTCTGGGCGGTGTATTCGCTTACCTTTAACGACCGCTGGGTTGGTAACAGCATATCGGGACAAGTTGATAATTATCCTCCCAACTTCGACCGTCGCCACAATGTAAACCTGGTTACCTCTTACACCTTTGGTAAAAAGAAAAACTGGGAGTTGAACGGACGCTGGAATTTTGGTTCAGGATTTCCATTTACACCCACACAAGGTTATATTAACCAGTTAAACCCTCAGGGTAATTTAAATTACAATTACATCAAAAATATTTCCAATTTGGATCCAATTCAAATTTGGCCTCAGTCAGTTTTCGAATTGAATCCACCGTTTAACCTTCTGCTATTTCTTTTAATATCATTCCTTCTTTTTCAATGTCGAAAACAGCAAATTCAGTCACTATTTTTTTAACACAATTTTTTCCAGTCAATGGAAGGGTACATTATTTCAATATTTTGCTCTTACCCTTTACAGCGTGTTCCATCAAAATCATTACATTACTACCTGATCCTACTAAATCCATAGCACCGCCCATTCCTTTAACCATTTTTCCTGGTATAATCCAATTTGCCAAATCTCCTTATTAG
>CAZMHW010000263.1:5256-5713 GCA_964566105.1 uncultured Akkermansia sp. | reverse complement strand
ATGTGTCGCCAAGTACCGGAATGGTTGTAGTTAGGCAGGGTAATTCAGCGGAAGGAGTAACTTTTGCATTGTCCAACTTTGATAACAAGCTTTGGGATTACATCAACAAACTAAATTGTAATCTGGTATCATTAGCAGAAGAAGAGGCTTTTTCAGAAAACACCCTGATTTATCCTAATCCCGCCACTGATTTTGTTTCACTGGAATTTGGGTCTTCTGTTAAATCAGTCAGTATTACGTCCGTTTCAGGTCAAGTTTTTCAGAGGGAATGCAAAGACGGTAAAATAGACGTGTCCAACTTGAACAAAGGCTTGTACTTTTTAACGATCACTTCGTCAAAAGGCACAAGCCTGACAAAAAAATTAGTAATAAACTAGAAATCGTTACTCAACTGATTAGTTGCTTTTTGAAGAATTTCAAAAGCGTTTTCAGCCATTAAGTTCTCACGATCAAGAGT
>CAZMHW010000263.1:0-5246 GCA_964566105.1 uncultured Akkermansia sp. | reverse complement strand
TGGATTAATTTCTACCATCTCAAAACAAACAATTTTTTTGCTTCGCATGATGTAATAGATCAGATTTCCAGCTTCTTTTTCAGTTATTCCGTTAGGAACCGGAGTTCCTGTTCCGCTTGAGATACGAGAATCCATGCTATCTACATCAAAACTCACGTAAATAATGTCGCAGTGGTCGAGATAGTTAAGAGAGTCGATAGCCACACGTTCAACTGCCTTTTTGCGAATCTCCTGCAGGTTAAACACTCTTACTTTGTTTTTCTTAATCAAGTAATCTTCCGGAGCCTCATAATCGCGTAAAGCAATAAAAACAAGGTCGTTATACGTGATTTTAGGCATTATTCCGCCTAAATTTTTCAGTTTTTCCCAATATTCAACCGTTTCATCATCGGGTTTATTTTGTTGTCGGTCTTTGTTATCTTCACCCAGCACACAGCACAGGGGCATACCATGCATGTTGCCACTTGGTGTCGTGTAGGGGCTGTGCATGTCGGCATGCGCATCGATCCAGATTACCCCGAGTCTCTTATTTGGGTAGGCCATTTTGATGCCGCTTATGGTTCCAAGAGCCGAACTGTGGTCACCGGCCAGAACAATTGGAATCTCTTCCGCCTTTAAAGTTTTCTGAATTTCTTTGGCAATACGCTCGTTCAGGTTATAAATGCCCTTGATACGTTTGGCATAATCGTGCACTACCGGCTCAAGAAGCAGGTTGTTTTCGTTGGGTATTTCAACCGATTTAAATCTTTTAAAGAAGGGACTACCGAAATCGAGCGCCGCAATCTTAATGGCATCTACGCCCATGCTGGAGCCGCGTGTTCCCGCTCCAATCTCACTTTTTACTTCAATAATTTTAATAGGTTTAATCATGTACGTGTTTTTGGTTTACCAATTTATTTAAAAAACGTTCCAAATTCGGTTAATTCCGCATTTAGACGCCTATTTATTTACAATAATTTTAAAATTCCTTAATTATAAGCCTTATTTTTGTACAATGTAAGTAACTTACTTTGTAAATATAAGTTATAACCAAATCACTTACATTTAAAAAGCATGGATAATTTATACTCAACACTGATTCACCAAACGTTTAACTTCCCTCAGGAGGGTTTCGAAGTAAAGGACGATGAATTGTATTTTAATGATATTTCTTTGATGGATATTATTAAACAGTATGGTACACCGTTAAGAATCAGCTACTTACCTAAAATAAGTTCTCAAATACAAAAAGCCAAACGTTTATTTAATGTGGCCATGGCGAAAGTGGACTATAAAGGCAAATACGTGTATTGTTATTGCACTAAAAGTTCACACTTTAGTTTTGTGTTGGATGAAGTGCTTAAAAATGATGTGCACATTGAAACTTCATCCGCATTTGACTTACAAATTATCAAAGAACAATTCCAAAAAAAGGCATTAAGCAAAGATACATATATTATTTGTAACGGTTATAAACGCCAGCAATACAAGCAGAACATCTGTGAGTTGATCAATGATGGATTTAATGTAATACCTGTTCTGGATCATCTGGATGAAATTGAATATTATAAAAAACACAGTAAGGCCGATATGCTGAATCTGGGTATTCGCATTAGTACTGAAGAAGAGCCTTCCTTTACGTTTTATACTTCACGCCTAGGTATTCGCAGCAGCGAGATCAGGAATCTTTATAATGAGAAGATTAAGCCAAACCCTAAGTTTAACCTGAAACTCCTTCATTTTTTCATTAATACCGGCATTAAAGACACTATTTATTACTGGACCGAGCTTAATAAGTGTTTGAATATTTATAAGGAGTTGAGGGCAGTATGTCCTGGTTTAGATTCGCTAAATATCGGCGGAGGAATGCCAATACGTACATCTTTGGGGTTTGATTACGATTACGAGTACATGATCGAAGAGATCGTGGCCCAGATAAAAACATTCTGTGATCAGAATGAAATTCCTGAACCTAACATATTTACGGAGTTTGGATCTTACACCGTTGGAGAAAGTGGCGCAACCCTTTATTCTATTGTTGATCAGAAACAGCAGAATGACAGGGAAACCTGGTATTTTATTGACAGTAGTTTTATTACGACCTTACCTGATACCTGGGGTATCAATCAACGGTTTATTTTGCTGGCGATTAACAATTGGGATAAGCCTTACGGACCTGTTAATCTTGGTGGAATGACCTGCGACAGTATGGATTATTATAACACCGAAGCCCACACCAACCAGGTGTTTTTACCGAACATAGATAAAAACCAGAAGCAACCACAATATATAGGTTTTTTTCATACAGGTGCATATCAAGAGGCATTGAGTGGTTACGGCGGCACACAGCATTGTCTGATTCCTGCGCCAAAACACGTGCTTATTGACAAAGATGAGGACGGAGAAATTACAACACGTTTGTTTGCGAAAGAACAAAGCTATAAGAGTATGCTGAAGATCCTGGGCTATTAGTTAGTACTTAGTTATCAGTGTTTAGTTTTTAATAGAGCATTCTATTATTAAAACCTAATAGCTCAACACTGGCTTTTGCCTGTTAACTATTTCTTAAAATCTTTCCGCGAATAACTCACAAACACTAACAATTAGATTGCATTTTTTTTAACTTTACAAGCTTACATCACTCATTTTTATGGCATTATTCGACTTTTTAACACAAGACATTGCGATTGACTTAGGAACAGCAAACACCATCATTATCAATAACGATAAGGTTGTTGTGGATGAACCCAGTATAGTCGCGATGGACAGAACAACCGGGCGGATAATAGCTGTGGGGCGTTCGGCGCAAATGATGCATGGGAAAACACACGAAAATATTAAAACCATTCGTCCGTTAAAAGACGGAGTAATTGCGGATTTCCAGGCAGCCGAAGAAATGATCAAAGGGATGATCAAAATGATCAATCCTGGTAATCGGTTTTTTAAGCCTTCGTTGAGGATGGTAATTTGCATTCCAAGTGGTATTACAGAGGTTGAGAAACGTGCGGTACGTGACAGTGCAGAACATGCCGGAGCCAAAGAAGTATATATGATTCATGAACCTATGGCAGCTGCTATCGGGATGGGTATTGATGTGGAGGAGCCTATGGGAAATATGATTATTGATATTGGAGGTGGAACCTCTGAGATTGCCGTAATAGCTCTGGGAGGAATTGTATGTGATAAGTCCACCCGTATTGCCGGTGATGATTTTAACGCGAACATTGAAGAGTATATGCGTCGCCAACATAACATTTTAATTGGTGAACGCAGCGCGGAACGTGTGAAAATTGAAGTAGGAGCTGCCATGACGGAAATCGAAAATCCACCTGCAGATTACGCGGTGCAAGGGAGGGATTTAATGAGCGGAATCCCTAAGGAAGTTTATATCAGTTATGTTGAGATAGCACATTGTCTGGACAAATCCATTTCCAAAATAGAAGAAGCGATTCTAAACGCCCTGGAAATGACCCCACCGGAACTAGCCGCCGATATCTACCGTAAGGGTATTTACATGGCAGGAGGCGGTTCTTTGTTAAGGGGGTTAGACAAACGCATTTCTCTTAAAACAAAATTGCCTGTACACGTGTGTGAAGACCCACTTCGCGCGGTAGCACGTGGGACAGGAATTGCACTCAAAAATGTTCATAAATTCCCTTTCCTTATCAAGTAAAGAAAGCTTCTACGCAGTAGATTTAGTTTTAGACTTTTGAGTTTGCTGTGACATCAACAGACATGCGGCAGGCGATATAAAATTTAACAACACGCATGAAAAACTTATTTGCATTTGTTATAAAGCACAATTTTATTTTTGTTTTTTTCTTTCTTCAGGTGGTCTGTGCCTGGCTTATGGTGCGCAATAATGGTTTTCAGGGTTCGCATGTCTTAAATTCTTCCAATCGTGCGGTGGCCGAGGTATACGAGACCGCCGCCAATACTAAAGAATATTTTTATCTCAAGCAGGAAAACGATAAGCTTGCGAGCGAAAACTCTATTCTGCGCAACTTTCTTAAAGCGAACTACGCCGTGCTACCTCTTGCAGAATTTAAAAAGAACGATACGTTATATAAACAACAGTATAGCTATATGGCTGCCAAGGTGGTCAACTCTTCGGTGAACAAACGTCGTAATTTTTTAACCCTGAATATAGGTTCTGAACAAGGTGTTACCCAGGACATGGCCGTAATGGCTGGCGACGGTATCGTCGGAATTATAACCAATGTGTCACGTAATTTTTCGAGTGCGATGAGCCTTTTGCACAAAGACGTGAGGGTAAACTGTCAGCTTAAAAAGGATGGCAGCTATGGACCATTGATCTGGGATGGAGCCGATTACAGGTATTGTCTTTTAACGGATATTCCCACGCACTCACGAATTACCAAAGGCGATACCGTTATTACCAGTGAATTGTCGGGCATTTTCCCGGAAGGGATTATGGTAGGCACCATCGAAAGTTACGAACGTAGAAGAAACGAATCGTATTACACAGCGAAAGTAAAACTAAGTGCCGATCTGAAAAAAGTAAATCACGTATACGTGATCAAAAATAAATTTAAAAACGAACGCGATTCTTTAGAATTAAACACGCAAAAACAAATTGACGACTGAGATTATAAAAAATATTCTAAGATTTATTTTACTTGTATTTATGCAGGTATTAATAATTCAAAACATTAACCTGTCGGGTTACATTATTTTATTGCCCTATGTTCTGGTAATAATAATTCTGCCATTTGAAACAAATAAGTTAATTGTTTTGTTTACGGCCTTTTTTCTCGGCGTGTGTATAGATTATTTTTACGATTCGTCCGGCATACACGCAGCTGCCTGCACTATTATGGGATTTTCGCGCCATTATGTATTAAAGTATATTGCTCCACGGGACGGATATGATATAGGAGTGAGACCAACCATTGAAGATATGGGATTGGAGTGGTTTTTGCGTTATGCGGGCACATTAGTACTCATGCATCATTTTTTTCTTTTTTACCTGGAGATCTTTCGCTTTTCGGAATTCTTTCAAACATTGTTAAGAATTATTTTGAGCAGTGTGGGTACTTTAGGGCTTATTATTCTTATTCAGTTTTTATTTTTCAGTAACAGCAGACGCACATGAGTTCTAATGTTCAGTTAGGCGATCGAAAATTGATTATCGCGGGTTTTTTCTGCCTGATCATTATCATTTATATCTGTCGTTTATTTTACATTCAATTAATAGAAGATCAGTATAAATTAGCTGCAGAGAAAAATGCCCTGCGAAATATTAC